>RFJF01000436.1 GCA_003695455.1 Chloroflexota bacterium | reverse complement strand
GCCGTGCGTCACGTCAACCAGGATTTGAACGACGCGCTGGCCGGCCAAACATTTGCCCGGCAGGCCGACCTTGACCGGACGATGCTGGCCCTCGACGGCACGCCCAATAAATCGCGGTTGGGAGCCAACGCCTTGCTCAGTGTATCGCTGGCGTTTGCCCGCGCCGTGGCCGCGGAACGCGGCCTGCCGCTGTACCAACATCTGGCCGAAATGCTGAACCGGCAGCCCGCTCTGCCCCGGTTGACGGTCAACCTGTTTAGCGGCGGCAAACACGCCGGGGGGCAGGTGGCAATTCAGGATGTGCTGGTGGTTCCGGTGTCGGCCCGCACCATTGACGAATCGCTGGCGACGGTGTACGCCGTTTACCAGTCGGCGGCGGATTTGGCGCAGCAAAAATACGGCATGCGTTCCCTGACCGCCGACGAAGGCGGGCTGGCTCCGCCCTTTCCGGATGTGGATACCATGCTGTCCGATGCGGTGGAGGCCATTGAGCGGGCCGGGTTTGCGCCGGGCCGGGATGTGGCCCTGGCGGTGGATGTGGCCGCCAGCCATTTTTACCGGGACGGGCGCTACCATTTGGGCGATACCGCGCTCGACGGCCCGGCGATGGTGGCGCAGGTGCTGGCCTGGCTGGATGCCTACCCCATCATCAGCGTGGAGGATGGCCTGGCCGAAGATGACTGGGACCACTGGCCGCAGTTGTGCAGCGGGGTCAAACCGGGTGTGCTGGTGCTGGGCGATGATTTGCTCTGTACCAATCCGGTTCGCATCCGGCGGGCCATTGACACGCAGGCGGCCAACGCCCTGCTGCTGAAAGTGAACCAGATTGGCACGCTCACCGAAGCGGGGCAGGCGTACCAACTGGCGCGCAACGCGGGCTGGCACATAACCATCAGCGCCCGCAGCGGCGAAACCGAGGACAACTGGCTGGCCGATTTGGCCGTGGGCTGGGCCGGCGACCACATCAAAATCGGCTCCATCACCCAATCTGAGCGGCTGGCAAAGTACAATCGCCTGCTGCAAATTGAAGCCGCCGCCACCCTGACAATTATATCTTAAAAATTTGCGCGCATCTGTTTTATCCGTGTCACCTGCGTCCCATTTTTTTGTTCTGCCGCACAGTTACAATCGAAAAGCTGTTACATTGCGCCCGTTTGTGATAAAATATCAGGCGTGGTTGTACGGAGAACACGCTTAACTTTACCAAAATCAGGATAACGTATGGACCCCATTATTCTTTTACTTGTGCTGGCCGTGCTGTTTGTGGCGGTGTTGGCCCTGGTTGCACTGCGAATTGTACGCCGCCGCCGTGCCGGTGCAGCTAAAAAACCAGACAGAAAAACCAAAGACAACAAAAAATCCGGCGCCCGGACATCACCTAAAAAATTAACCCGCACCGAGTCTCCACCGCCGCCGACTCGCACCGCCGATTCATCAACCAAAATTCTGGGGGGATCAACGTCGCCGGGGAGCAAACTGCCGCCACAGCCCAAACAGGGGTATGCGCCGGAAGGCGAAAAAATAAAAATTTTAATTGTGGATGACAACACCGGCACTCGTGAAAATGTGAGCCGGCTGCTCTATTTTGAAAATGACCTTGAAGTCATTGGGCAGGCTGTTAACGGGCGGCAGGGGGTTGAAATGGCCGCCGAGCTGAAACCTCACATTGTGTTGATGGACATCAACATGCCAGATATGGATGGTATCACGGCCACGCAAAAAATGTCGCTTGAAGCGCCGTACAGCCAGGTCATCATTATGTCTGTGCAGTCTGACCAGCATTATATGAAACAGGCCATGGCTGCCGGCGCCCGCGATTTCCAGCCCAAACCTTTCACGTCAGAGGAGCTGGTCAGTTGTATCCGGCGCGTGTACAACATTGGCCTGCCTGTTTACCAGCAGTTTGAAACCATTAACCAACCGGCAGCGCCGTCAAAATCAGATAGCGAAGTTTCATCCGAGGCAGCCAAAACCCGCTGCCCGGTGATTGCGGTGTTCAGCCCCAAAGGAGGCGCAGGCACATCGGCGTTGGCCGCCAATCTGGCCGTGGCAATGCACCAGCAGCAAGGCGAAACCGTGCTGATGGATGGCGCGCTTCAGTTTGGCGACATTTCTGTGCATTTAAATACACGCTCGGCCAACACGGTGGCCGATTTGATTCATGAGGGTGCGCTGGAAGTGGACCTGGTTGATGAAATTCTGGCGGCGCACAAATCGGGGTTGAAATTGCTGCTGGCGCCGGGCCAACCGGAACTGGCCGAAGCGATTAGCGGCGCGATGGTTACAGAAATCATTGGCGGACTCAAAGAACGATTCAACGCTGTACTGGTGGATACCGCCAGTAAACTCAACGATGTCACGCTGGCTGTTTTGGATGCCGCCGATTTAATTCTGGTGGTCACCACGCCGGACCTGACTTCGATTAAGAGCGCCAAGTTGTTTTTGGAATTGACGGAGCAACTGGAGTTTGATACCAACCGCCTGCAGGTAGTTATCAACCGGGCTAACCAACCGGGGGGAATTCCGGTAGCCAAAATTGAAAAGGTGTTGCAGCTCCAGCAGAGTTATTCTGTGCCGTATGACCCCAAATTGTACTTTTTGTTGAACCGGGGTGCGCCAATCTGTCTGGAAGAACCGGCAGCCCCTTCGGCAACGGCTATCATTTCGCT
>RFJF01000435.1 GCA_003695455.1 Chloroflexota bacterium | reverse complement strand
TGCCGGACCCGGCCCGCACTTCGCCGCCGGCCCAGCCGTTCAACGGCCAACTGGGTGACGCCATCCGGCTGACCGGCTTCGAGGTGAATCCGCCCTCACCGGATTCACCGGATACGGTTGAACTGGCGCTGTACTGGCAATCCACCCAGAAAATCCCCGCCGATTACACCGTGTTCACCCAGCTCATTGGCCCGGACGGGCAGGTGTGGGCGCAGTGGGACAACCCGCCGCAGTCCGGGCGCTACCCCACCTCGGCGTGGGAGGCCGCCGACCGGGTGGTGGACCGCTACACGCTGGCGCTGCGGCCCGGCGCTCCCCCCGGCGAGTATCGCTTGCTGGTGGGCATGTACGACCCTGCCACGGGCCGGCGCCTTCCGGCAACGCTCAATGGCGCGCCTCAGCCGGATAACGCCCTGCCGGTTGCTACCGTGCAGGTAAATCCGTAATTTGTCACACCGGTGCGGTTTGGCAACAAAAAAACAGCCCGTGCCAAATGCACGGGCTGTTTTGAGGTGGAGATGGCCGGAGTCGAACCGGCGTCCAAAGAAGCTGGCGGTAAACGTCTACGAGCGTAGGTGAACTTCAGATTGTCGTTTGGGCTTTGTTAGTCACCAAAGGCCACCCAAACCAGCCGATAGGTCTTGGTTGAGGCTTATCGACATCACCTCAACGCACCCCGATTTTTATGACGCCGGCGCTACACTCTCGGGGAAAAATGTTGGCGTCAGCGTGACTCGCGTTGTGGAGCCAGGGGTGCTGCTAAAACGCTTATGCCGCGAGGGGCAGGGCGTTAAAGGAGCGACCGAAAGCAGGTACTTTTTCGGCAATTAATGTTTTGTTCCAGTTTTACGAGTTAGAACAACTCGGCTCGCAGTTTACAACCTCTCACTTCCCTGTCGAAACCGTTTCATCCCCAAGCAGAAGAGAGTATAACACAACTACATTAGAATTTCAATAGATATTGCGTTTTGGGTGCATTTCACTTTTGGGGTAAGGGTCGAGCCGGCGAATAGCCCGAATCAGATTGTCTCAACAAGCGGATGGCATACTTGCGATGATACCCCGTCGCGGTTACAAACTCATTCAGGGTCTGGTGTTTCTCTTTTCGAGAGACCGGGTGAGCTGAGGCAACGCGAGCCTGAGTTAGTTTTCAGGTAGTGGCGCAAAAGTAAGGGATAAGTAACTCGTCACTAAATGGTTTATCTATGACGACAATTTATCACTTACTATGTGACCACTACCATATTTGAAAAATTCGTTTATTCGTGTCATTCGTGATTAAAATGTTTAAACCTGGTTTTGAACTGCGTAACTCATAAAAGCTTTGATTCAAACCCGGTAAAGTTTTGGCTGCCACGTTACCGGAAACCACCCACCCCATTTAAAAATCCGTGAAAATCTGAAAATTTCGCGCCATCCGTGTTCTATAAAAACATCCCCCTGTGTAGTTGCCCAGGTTTTTTCAAATAATTCGGCGCGAATTATTTTGCAATGAAACTGCAATATTCGGCGGCCCTTTTAATGGTATACTGGCTTCAGGATGGTAATTATGGAACGCTGGTATACCTTGCACACCCAACCCAACGCCGAATATCAGGTAGCCGCCACGCTCACCGCGCGCGGTATTCACACCTACCTGCCCCAACTGGAACTACCCAAAAAGTACCGGCGTCGCGGGCGGACAACCCGCCCCTTCTTTCCCTGTTACCTGTTTATGCAGGCCGATTTGGCCGTAACCGGGCTGTCGGCGGTGCGCTGGACACCCGGCCTGCGCCGGCTGGTCACGTTTGATGAGCAGCCGGTGCCGCTGGACGACGCGGTGATTGAGTTGATCCGGCGCAAACTGGGCGAGATAAAAGCCCGGGGCGGCCCGGCGGTGTATCCCTTTAAACCGGGCGAAACGGTGCGTATCACCGACGGCCCTTTTGCGGATATGCTGGCCGTGTTCGATGGCCCCACCACCGCCGGCCAGCGGGTGCAGGTTCTGCTGAATATTCTGGGCCACGCCAGCCGGGTTCAGCTTGAGGCCGATCAGCTAACCAAGGCGCCGGCCCAGGCCACCGCGCCGGCGCCCAAACGTCCGCGCCGCACCCGTGGCCGCGGGCGGCGGATTCAAGCCGACTGACGCCGCCGGCGTCCTCAAATCCGTCTCTGTTGTAGCCAACGCTCCGGAGACGGCATACCTGCTTTTCCCCTCCCGGCCCCCACGGCCCGGCCCGGCAGCGCCTGCCTCAAATTCAGAATTCAGATTCCAGAATACAGAGTACAGACGGCAGGCCGCGCCTTTCACGAT
>RFJF01000434.1 GCA_003695455.1 Chloroflexota bacterium | reverse complement strand
TTTGCCATTATGTACACCAAACTCACGCCGATTGTGTACCTGACCGTCATTGAATACGGCGTGCGGCTGAACATTCGGTATTTGTGCGAACCCCGCCGCCGACGCTCTACCGTGCAGGCCCTGTGGGAAGATATTTTGACCGAATTTGGCAAGCACGATGATATTCAGATTGCCTACCCCACCACCCGGTTTTACCAGCGCTCTGCAGAATTTACCTCCAATCCGCAGGGCAGCGATTCCTGACGCTGAAATTCCGGCTACAACGATACCTGCATCACGGCTTCGCCGGGCCACCGGCCTTCGCCGTATTTGCCCCAAGCCAACAGTTTGAGCGGAATTATCTCCACTACCATATCATATTCTGAGTCGGTCAAAATATCCCAGTCATATTTTTCTTTGAACAGCGGCTGCAATTCCGTTTTTATATGCGGCGCGGTGGTACCCCATCCCTCCAAAATTACCGGGTTGAGCGGGTCCTGATGCGCCAATGACACACTGGGATTGGCCCGCAAATTCTTCATTTTCACCGAGCCGGACGGAGTTACCACGTACGCCCGCCCCTTGTGCCACACGTGCCACACCGGCACGCAATGGACGTGTCCGTTGGGCCGTACCGTACTCATCCAACTGCATTCGGCCACTGCCAGCCGCCGCACCAGATGGCGCAACACCGGGTCCATATTTTCCGGCGCCGGCCCTTGCGGTTGAGCCGCAACGGCCTGATCACGCTGCAACCAATCACCGTTGCTGATAACCGGCCGCCCGGTGGTTAATCCGCGCGGCGCCCAGTAAACCCAGGCCCGCACCGGGCCGTTCCCGGTGTACACTTGCACTTTTTCACGCCGGAAAAAATCGGGATGCCCTTCAATTTGGTCCATCACGTCCAGCCCGACCTGCCGCACGTGCAGCAGATCACCGCGCACCGTACCCTGCCCGCGCGCGGCAGCCGGGTACGCGCCCATATCAAACAACACCGTTTGCGGCAAATGGGCCGGCTCGGCAGATTTGATGTGCGGTTCAATTTCAAAATAGTAGCGGCAATCGTGCGGTGGGGTGTTGGGCAGCGGCAGCCGGAGCGTGCCGTACACAAACACCGGAACGGTGCGGGCCATAGTTGCCTCCTGTAAAACCAGGATTCAGGGGTCGGGAGTCAGGAATTAGGGCGTGAGTCTCAGGTATGTCACCCTGAGCGCAGCGACGGGTCTCCCAACCGGTGAATTGTTAATTTTCATTCTCGTTGCTGTGCCGCAGGCTGGGTCTGTCTCCTGTCAGGCAGCAGATTGCGGTATCCAATTCCAAAAGACTCATTGTGTCAACCGCAAAACGATGAGGGTTTGACCGGGTTGAACAGGCGTGTCCGGCTCGGGCAGCAATAGTTCTTCGGTCTGGCTGTGCCGGATGATAACCACCACCTTTCCCGTTTCTGCCCGAATTTGGGCCACGGTTTTGCCTGCCAATTCAGACTCCGGCGAAACAGCCATGGTTTCAAACTGAATACGCCGATTTTGCGGCTGTAAAAATCGCTGCCAAAATTCCGACATTTCCGGGTGAACGGCGCTGAGCGCCATTTGAACCCCGCCCACCATATCCAGCGAATGAATACGGTTGGCCCCGGCAGCGTGGAGTTTACCGCGATTGTTTTCATCCACCAGCCGGCTGATAATTTGCAACCGGGAATTATGCGTTTGCTCTGCCAGTTGTCGGGCGCTGAGTACCACAAACAGGTTGTCTTTGTCGGTGTCCAGCGCGGCAATCAACGCCCGCGCCCGCGATAACCCGGCCCGCACCAGGGTGCGGTCCTGGGTGGGGTCTTCCTGCAAATACAGCACGCCGGTTTCAGCGGCCAGTTCCATCGGCGAAGCATCTTCATCATCAGATATTTGGGGCGTAAAATATTCCGCCGCATCCGAATTTGGCAGTTTTCCATCAAAATTGGCATCCCGCAAAAACAGCAGCGCAGTGCGCAGCGCCTCAATGTTCGACTCAACCAGCACCACCGGAACTTTGGTCCGCCGCAGTTCTATGATGGCTGCTGTACCCACTGCACCACCCCCACACAGAATAACGTGATTTTGCAACCCCGCAAGCTGTTTCATTTTTCTCTCCTGCATTTTTGCGGCAAACCGGTCTTTTTGACGCTGAATCACAAACGCTGCCAGAGTGGAAATAGCGTAGCTGACCACGCCCACGGCGGCCAGAATAAAAAATGTGGTAAAAATTCTACCGGCCGGTGTTACCGGCGTAAAATCGCCGTAGCCCACCGTGGTCACGGTAACCACGGTAGCATACAGCGCATCCGCCAGCGACCACCGTTCGATAAGAATGTAGGCTACGGTCCCGACCAAAATCAGTACCGGCACCAGAATCAGGGCAAAGTAGCTGTCTGGCCGGGTGCGTATCCATTTTCTGAAATGTTTGAAACGCTGCGAGTTGGTTTGGGCGTTCATGAGACCTTAATTATACGAGTTCGTGCGGCTCCGCGAAAATACAGCCGGCATTTCACGGATGGCCCGGTCGCCGGACCAGGGGGCGTCCGGGGCCATGGTCAACCCGGCCAGAATCAGCAGCACCCGGTCGTAATTCACCCGCCAGCCGGCAAAATCACGCCAGGCCTGCTCGCGGTCCGGCTTGACCGGCACACCGGCGGCAACCAGTTGGTCGTACACCGTGTCGTACTCGGCACGGCTGACGCTGATAGGGTCGCCGGGATGGGGGTTATCGTTGTGGGGCAGTTGGAAAAAATCCACAATGTTGCGCAGGGCCAGATACCCGGCCCGAATACACAATTCGGCGTGAGCATCACGGGGCTTGTCAATGGTTGAGGCGGTAATTGAGGCCGCATCGAGAACCGTGCCGGCAGCCACCACCCAACTCTGCCCCACGTGCGGCGAGCGAAAAAAGACCAGCGGAATCAGCGAGGTGTGCGTTTGCTCCAAATCCACAAACCACTTTTCCCATTTCACCCATTCTTCGGTCAGGTACTGCAAGCCCTTGATGCGGTGCATTCGCAAAATCATTTCTGCCGCATTGGGCGGCGCGCCGGCCCGGATTTCAAGCATGCTCACCGCGGTTTCGCGCTCGGTGAAGGCGGTGAACATGGTGGGCAAATATGAAATCAGCAGGGCTACCAGAATCAACCCCAACGTGGCCTCGGAAAATGAGATGAGCATTTGCATCAGGCCATCCACCGGCGCAAAGCCCAGCGTCAACAGCGACGAACCGCTCAGCAAAAATGCATCGTACACCGGCCGAACCCCCAGCGCCCAAAAAATACCGGTGTAGCCAATAGTTACCAGCGTCAGCCAGACCACCGGCAGGCACAGCAGCGCCACCGGCGAAAAAAAGGCCATCAGCCGGTCCCGCTCGCGGTATGTTTTGAGCCGGCGCACTCTGAGTTGAAACAGAAACAGCACCACTCGAAAAACGATCCGCGTGATGACCACGTTTTCGCTGCGCGGCACCACAAATGTGCGCACCGCAGACAGCAGGGTACTGATGACAATTGCCAATCCCGCAGAAAAAACCACGGCCCGCAAAATGACGTTCAAAATCTGCAAATTTTTTCTCCTGTGAAAATATGACTTTGGTTCGATTGCATAATTGAGCAACACCTGTTACAGTTTTAAAAACATGACCAGGAGGCTTGCCGTGGAACGGAAACATTTTAAGGTTGGAACGTTTAACTTGTACAATCTGGCGCTGCCGGAAGAGCAATATTACAACCGCAAGTATACCAAAGAGCAGTTTGACAGGAAAGTGAAGTGGATTGCCAACCAACTCAACAAAATGGATGCCGATATTGTGGGCTTTCAGGAGTTGTTTCACCTGCCGGCGCTGCAAAAAGCGCTGTCTCTGAGTCACCAATACGATGGCGCCAGCATCAGAATGGGCGAGCGCAACGGTCGCGGGCCGGCCGTGGCGCTGGTTTCCCGGTTTGAGGCCATTGATTACGAAGTGTATGTTGATTTTCCGGAAGCCGCCATTCTGGAATTTGAAGGCACGCAAATCCCCATTACTCAATTTTCCCGGCCGGTACTGCAAGCCAAACTCCACATTCGGGATGATTTGATTTTGAACCTGTTTGTGGTGCATCTCAAATCAAAACGGCCAAAAATCAAAGAAGACGTGGACCCGCACGACCCCCGTGAACGGGCGATGGGCCACGCCCGCTCACTGATGATTCGCGCTGCCGAAACCACCGCCCTGCGCCACATTTTGCTGGAAGCGCTGCAAGACCGGAACGACCCGGTCATAGTCATGGGCGATTTTAACGACGACGGCACCGCCGTGACCAGCACTATTCTGTACGGCTCGGAGCCGTGGCGCAACCTGAAACGGGAACAAAAAGCCCGTCTGTGGGATGTGCATCTGTACAACGTCAAAGAAATTCAGGCCCGGCAGAGCTACCGCGATGTCTACTACACCCACCTGCACAACGGCCACTACGACAGCCTGGACCACGTGCTGGTCAGCCAGGAATTTGTGCGCCAGAATCCGCAGCGGTTGGGGTACGTGGAGTATGTGAAAGTGTTCAACGACCACCTGGTGGATGACACGCTCAGCGATGACCGCGTGCCGCCGTGGGAATCTGACCACGGGCAGGTGGTTACCACCATTCAGCTTGAAAAAGGCATTCCGGGCGTGTGGTAGCCTCTGCAATTCCCGCCGGAATCACAAAAGCCGAGCGTGAATTCGCTCGGCTTTTTCAGCGCAGGGCGCGTTTTTGTTGGACAGTGTGGAGCCGGCGGCCAACAGCCTCGCTTCCCGGAGGCTGCGCGGGTATTAGCAGCCGGCCCCCACCGATTTGACCGCATCAGTATACGCCCGTTTTGCCGCCGCTACTTGACGAGGAAAAAACGGGCAGTGGTTGCTCAACCTACGTCCGGCCTACGCATCCGTTAACTCCGCACGTGGGACGTGTTGCGTGTGCCGTAACACGCAATACGCAACACGCACCTCGCGGAAAACAGCACGGATTTTATACCGGTGGTGCAGTATGCAAATGAACCGCGCCCAAATTTTATCTTTTTCTCGGGGGAAAATGAAAAAGCTCTTTTTAGCAACCGCACTCGGTGTTGGGTTGACCGCTGCCGTTTTAATCCTGTTCGACGCCGGGCACACGCCGGCGGCCCGCGCTCAATCCGGCCCCATTTCTGCACAGGCCACCAACAGCCCGCCACTGGTGGGTGTGCCCACCGAATTGTACAACGGTTCGCTGGGCACCCTGCCCGCCAGTCAGGGTAACTTCACCTATCTCACTAACCCTATTTTTGGCGCCAGTGCCCAGCAGACCCAACTCAGCGATGGCGTTCGGTTGAACACCACGCCGGCAACCTCTGACAAAGCCGGCTATTTTCACCTGTCGGCCCCGCCGGTACTCAGCCGCACGCAGGGGTTTACCGTTCAATTCACCGTACAAATCAGCACCGAGAGTCATCTCAACAATAATCGCGCCGGGTTC
>RFJF01000433.1 GCA_003695455.1 Chloroflexota bacterium | reverse complement strand
CGGCGTAGGGGCAGGTGGTTTCATCGCAGGCCACCAATTCGCCGGTATCCTGGTCAATCACTTCAGTGGAGCCGGGCAGAATGACAGCGCCGACTTTATCCTGCACCACAGACTGTTCGGGGTCAATAGCCAGCGTGCCAATATCGCCCCAGTCAAGGGTCAGGGCACAACGGCCGGTAACCATTAAACCACGAGTGTCACCCACACCAATGTTCAGCTCATCGGGGGGGCCGTATTTGCTGGTTTCCTGGTAAATTTCCATGGCGCGTTTGAAGCCTTCGGAGTTTACCAGCGGTTCCATGGTATTGACGTTAAAGAAGGCGCCCTGGCTGGTACCCTGGCTTTGCAGGAACGCGCCGGCAATAGAGTGAATGAACCAGTAGGCCTGCTCGCCGCGGGCTTTGCCAATGCACGAACCGTAGTCCGGTTCGCCGTCATCGTTCATATCCATGCCGTTGGCGGCTTCGGCAATGGCCAGGTAGTCGTCCCAGGTTTCGGGCGGAGCCATGCCCAGTTCGTCCAGCACGTCGGTGCGGTAGTAGACCATCTGGAAGTCGCCATCCAGCGGAATGGTGTAGACCCGGCCTTCGTAGCTGGCACTGAAATCGCGGAAGAAGGGGGCCACGTCATCCCATTCCAGGGCTTCGTCGTTGGCTACGCGGTCGGTGATATCTTCCAGATAGCCCGGCACAATGTAGTCAACCATCCACTGCGGAGCAAAGACAAAACCGTCAAAGCTGTTGGTGCCGGTAGCCAGGTCGGTCAGAATGCTCTGGTACAGGTCTGCAAAGGGAACGGTGACCACGTTGACTTTGGCGCCGGTCAGTTCGGTAAAGTCGGGGCCGCGGCGCTGCAGCGGTTCGGCAATTTGGGGGCCGGTGAAGGTCACAATGTTGATTTCCACGCCTTCGTACGGCTTGGCAGGGGGCGGCGCTTCAACTTCTACGGTCACCACTTTTTCAACTTGTTTTTCAACTTCTACAGTTTCAACCACTTTCTTTTCAACTTCTACGGTTTCAACCACCTTCACTTCTTTTTCTTTTTCCACAACCACTGTTTGCACAATGGTTTCGGGGGTGGGCGCCGGGCCGCAGGCAACAATCACGGCCAGCAGAGCAAATACAGCCAACACCAATGTTAGTTTTTTGTACATCTTCGTCAAAAACCTCCTCGCTAAAATTGAATAGAAAACAGGGCAAATGCCCAGGTTGGCGGCAACAGTCTGTTTGACCGCGCCATACTACCTGCTAACTTCATTGCTTCGATTTGCACCTCCTTGGTAGGTTACAAATTGTTTAATTTGATGCCGTACTTGAGTGGTGGCATAAAGCTTCAGGAAATTTTACGGCAAGATTCACGAATCACGAGTTCCACCGGTAGTGTGGTGGGGGCGGGCGCCGGTTCACCTTTGATCAACCGCATCAGCATACCGGCAGCGGTTTTTCCCAGGTGGTACGTGGGCTGGCTGATTACTGTCAGCGGCGGCGAAAACAGCGACGCCCAATCGTGGTCGTCAAAACTAATCAGCGAAATGTCTTGCGGGCATTTGAGACCGCGCTCTTTGAGAGCATGCAGCGCACCCAGCGTCATCTGGTTGTTGGTCACAAAAATCGCCGTGGGACGTTCAGGCAAATCCAGTAATTGGTTCAGCACTTCAAACGCGCTGGGGGTCATTTGCAGGTTGGTCAATTTTACCGGCGGGCGGTTGCTGTGCAAGGCACGCGGCGGCACCTGATTCACGTGATACTGCGGGTCGGCCCGCACAATCAACTGGTCATCAACGGGAATACCTGCTTCGCGCAGCGCCCGCTTGTAGCCTTCTACCCGCACCACCTGCGTTGAAATTGTTTCAAGCCCGCGCAATACGCCAATTCGACGGTGGCCCAGCTCAAGCAGATATTTGGTGGCATAGTACCCGCCGGCCTCGTTATCTACCTGCACCAGCGGTGCGTCAAGCCCCGGCGTGGTACGGTCCAGCAGCACAATCGGGATGTCGGCCTCGGCCATACGGGTCAGCCGGTCAGACTGCACGCCGGTGGGGGCAATCAGCAAACCGTCAATCTGGTGAGCAAACAGCAGCCGCAGGTATTCGTCTTCGCGGTTGGGGTCTTCGTCGGTGTTGCAGAAAATGGTGTGGTAGCCGTGGCGGTTGAGTTCGTCTTCTACGCCGCGGGCAACGGCGGTAAAAAAGGGGTTGGTGATATCTGAAATGATGAGGCCGATGGTTTGGGTGGCGTTGGTAGCCAATCCACGGGCGATGGCGCTGGGCTGGTAGTTGAGTTCCTCGATGGCTTCAACCACCCGCTGCCGTGTTTGGTCCCGAACAAAGCGGGTTTGGTTGATGACGTGAGACACGGTGGCGGTTGATACGCCGGCCCGCTGGGCAACATCTTTAATACTGACTCTGGCCATTGAGCACCCACACCGTTGTTTGATTCAGGTAACAAATTTACGCAATCGCTTGCGTAACCGTTTACGTAAACGGTTAAACGGAATTTAGTGCAGAATTTGTTTTTTGTCAAGTGAAATTTAACGAATTTTACCCATCCAAACCTTAAAATTTGGTGTGGCTCATTTTGGCAGATTTCCAATGTTACAAATTTACAATTTGTGCGCGTAATAATGATTAACAGTTAATTGTTTTACATCCGGACACGGTTGACAGTAACGCTACCTTACCGTTCTGCGGTGTCCAAAGGCATCCGGCAAAACCCGGAGTTTCAAATTTGACAAGCCGCCAGTGTTGCACTATTATACTTTCGATTTCTTTCGAAATAGACAAGTTGCAAGGTATTCCGAAAGACCAAAGGGGGTCGTTTTGGGCAAAGAACACCGTTTGGCCGAAAGGCGACAACAAATCATCAATGCGTTGGCTGCAGCCGGATCGCTGTCGGTGTTGCAACTGAGCGCCCAATTTGGCGTGTCAGAGGTCACCATCCGGCATGATTTGCAGGCTCTGGCCGACCAGGGGTTGCTGCTGCGCACCCGCGGCGGCGCGCTGTCCATCAATGCCACCCCCGAATACACCTACGATGTGCGGCAACAGCAGCAATCGGCAGAAAAAGCGCGCATTGGGCAGGCCGCCGCACAAATGATTAATTACGGTTCCACCATTTTTCTGGATGCCAGCACCACGGCCCAGGCCGTTGTTCCCCACATCAAGCAAATTTCTGAACTGACCGTCATCACCAACAGCCTCAAAATTGCTATGAGTCTGCTGGATATGCCGCAAATTCAGGTTCTCCTCCCCGGCGGCAGCTTGCGGCGCACCTCAATTTCACTGGTGGGCCAGCCCCAATGCGATATTTTTGAAGGCATCAACATTGAACTGGGTTTTTTTGGCGCGCGCGGCATTGCCGTTCCCGAAGGGATGACCGACGTGGGGCTGGAAGAGGTTCGGATGAAAAAAAATATGGTTGATCGCTGCCGGCAGGTGATTGGCCTGCTTGACGGCCGAAAATGGGGAAAAGTGGCGGCCTCTACCTTTGCGCCGCTGGATAAAATCAACACCGTCATCACCGATACCAACGCCCCGGCGGGGCTGGTTGAACAGGTGCGCGCCCACAATGTAGACGTGATGCAGGTGTAGATTTCCACAAAACTCATTCATCATCACAAGGATTTGCCTTATGAATAAACCTGTTCTGGAAATGCACCACATTTCCAAGCGATTTGACATGACCCAGGCCCTGAACAATGTCTCGCTGGCGCTCTACCCCGGTGAAATCCATGCGCTGGTTGGCGAAAACGGGGCCGGAAAATCAACCCTGATTAAAATTATGACCGGCATTTACCGGCCGGACCAGGGCGAAATTCTGCTGGACGGGCAGCCAATCCAGGTAAACAACTCGCAGCAGGCACAGGCGCACGGCATTGCCGCCATTTATCAGGAGCCGATGGTCTTCCCTGATTTAAACGTGGCCGAAAACATTTTCATCAGCCACCGGGACCGCGGCATGCTGGTGCGCTGGGGCAAAATGTACACCGACGCCGAAGCCATTCTGGCGCAACTGGATGTCAAACTGGATGTGCGCATGCCCGCCCGTGGCCTGACGTTGGCCGCCCAGCAGGCGGTGGAAATTGCCAAGGCCATTTCGCTCAAAGTAAAAGTGCTGATTATGGACGAACCCACCGCCTCCCTG
>RFJF01000432.1 GCA_003695455.1 Chloroflexota bacterium | reverse complement strand
CTGGCCAGCATCTTGCTGGGTGCCACCGAGCCAATGCCCACCAGTGCCAGCGTGGTTTGTTCAAACAACGACACAGCCTGCCGCACGTACGGGTCCTCCATCAGCACGCGCATGCTTTCTGCCGAGCCAACCACCCCCGGCGCGGGCAGCGAAATCACACTGCCGTGAACCAGGTTTGCCAGCCGGGAGGTGAGACGGTTGGCGTGCAGTTCAACCGACGGATTGCCCACGCCACCCAAAATCTGCACCACCTGCGCCCCGGTTTTACGCGATAGCGGGTGCATTGCGTCCACCATCGCCAGCAGCATGGCGCTCCAGCTTGAAATGCCAATGACCTCATCCTGTTTGAGCGTGGTTTCCAGATAGTAGGCCGCTGCCGCCCCCACCTCGCGCTGAATGGAATCGGGGTCGTTCTGGCAATCAACCACAATGGCATCCTTCAAGCCGAACTTGCGCAGCAGCGCCTCCTCCGTATCGGGAAATGCGCCGGGCGGCACGCTGACAATGGTGCGCACAATTTGTTCCTGCCGCGCCCGTTTGAGCAGGCGCGACACCGTAGCCTGCGACAAATCCAGTTGCGCGGCAATGGTAGATTGGTTTACGCCGCGCTCGTGGTAGAGGCGCGCCACTTTGGTCATCAGCCGAACTTCGTCAACACGGGCCATTCCAGAATACCTCTGCCTGCAAAAAAATTAAGCCTGCCACGTGGTGCGGGCCACGGCCTGCTGCCAGCCGGCCACCAGCGCTTCCCGTTCAGAATCAGGCATGCGCGGCTCAAACCGATCGTGGGGCAGCACCAGCCCGGCAATCTCGTCTTCATTGGCCCATTGCCCCACGGCCAGCCCGGCCAGGTAGGCCGCGCCCAGCGCCGACACATCTGCCGACGCGCTGCGCAGCACAGGCCGGCCAATAATATCGGCCTGAAATTGCATCAGCAGATTGTTGCGGCTGCCGCCGCCATCGGCCAGCAGCACCCGCAACGCCGAGCCGGACTCGGCCTGCATCACGTTGAATACGTCCCGCACCTGGTAAGCCATTGCCTCAACGGTGGCCCGCGCCAGATGCGCCGGGGTGGAACCCCGGGTGAGGCCGGTAATCAACCCGCGCGCGGAGTCGTTCCAGTGGGGCGCGCCCAGCCCCACAAACGCTGGCACAAAATAGACGCCGTCCGTGCCGGCCACCGAGCCGGCCAACTCCTCAATGCTCTGCACGCTGTCTGCGCCCAGCAACTGCTGTGTCCACTGCACCGCCGCGCCGGTCACGTAAATGTTGCCTTCCAGCGCGTACGTTACGGCTGCTTCCTGCGCCCAGGCCACGGTGGTTGACAAGCCCTGCTGAGAAATGACTGGCGCGGGCGTGGGCGTCATCAGCGATGAGCCGGTGCCGTAGGTAGCTTTGACCGCGCCGGGCTGAAATCCGGCGTGACCAAACAGCGCCGCGTGCGAATCGCCGATGAGGCCGGCTACCGGCACGCCGCCGGGCAGGTTGCCCAGCGGGGCGGTTTCGCCGTACAGCGCCGCCGAGGGGCGCACCTGCGGCAGGGCCGCTTCCGGAATATCGAACAAATCCAGCAGTTCCGGGTCCCAGCGCCGGTGGTGCAAATCAAACAGTTGGGTGCGCGAGGCGTTAGTCATATCGCAGGCGTGTACCCGCCCGCCGGTCAGGTTGAACAGCACCCAGCTATCCACCGTACCCAAACACAACTCGCCGGCCCGCGCGCGAGCCAATCCGTTGGGCGTGTTGTGCAGCAGCCAGCGCATTTTACTGCCGGAAAACATCGGGTCAACGGTCAACCCGGTGCGCCGGCGGAGCATCGGCTCCAACCCGCGTTCTGCCAGCGACCGGCAGAAGGGCGCGCCGCGCTGGCACTGCCAGACCACACAGGGGGCCAGCGACTGCCCGCTGTCACGTTCCCACAAAATCACCGACTCGCGTTGGTTGGTGACGGCCACCGCGGCCAGCGGCGGCTGATTTTGCAGGCATTCGTCAATGGCAGATTGCACGCTGGCCCACAACGCGGGTGCGTCCTGCTCCACCCAGGCGGGTCGGGGATAGCGCACCTCCAGCGGCCGCGAGGCCCGGGCCACAATGGCGCCGGAGCCGTCAACCAGCAGGGCTTTGGTGTTGGTGGTTCCCTGGTCAATTGCCAGAATATATTTGTCAGTTGCCATTTGTACGCTGCTCACTCATCATTGTCCGGGCGGTTGCGGCCAGACCGTCCGCGCTGATACCGTAGTGCGCAAAAATTTGCGCCTGACTGCCGGTAACGGTGTACTCGTCCGGGATACCCACAATTTTGAACTTTACCGGCACCCCGGCCTGCATCAGCACTTCGGCGCAGGCGCTGCCCAGCCCGCCGTAAATGCTGTGTTCTTCCACTGTAATCAGCACCCGGGTACGGCGGGCCGCAGAAAGCAGCGCGTCTGCATCGAATGGGCGCAGGCTGTGCATACTGATT
>RFJF01000431.1 GCA_003695455.1 Chloroflexota bacterium | reverse complement strand
TGGTGGAAACAGAGTTTGGAAACAAGATTAAACTCTGAACTCTGAACTCTGAACTGATTAACTGGACAACTATTTTAGGGGAGTAACTAATTTATGCCTAAATACTTAAAACTTATGGCAAGCATCACGTTGGGATTATTGGCCGGCCTGGGCGTCCTCATTCTGCCGGCGCTGGCTGTGGAACCTTTTGAAACGCCCCCCGACTGGTTCTGGTCGGCTAATGGGCCGGTTACGGCCATGGCCGCAAAGGGCAACACCCTGTACATTGGCGGATTTTTTACCTATGTTGGACCAAACACCGGCAGCGGCGTTCCGCTGGATTCAGGTACCGGCGCGGCTCTGGATGCCTTTCCGCATGTAAACGGGACCATCCGGGCCGTTGTGCCCGACGGCAGCGGGGGGTGGTACATTGGCGGCCAGTTTACCCAGGTAGACGGCCTCACCCGCAACCGGCTGGCCCATATTAAAAGCGACTATTCTGTAGATACGGCCTGGAATCCCAATGTTGATAACGATGTTTACACCCTGGCCCTCAACGGCTCAACCCTGTATGTGGGGGGACTGTTTGGCAGCGTGGGCGGGCAAACCCGTAACTTTATTGCCGCCGTCAATGCAAGCAGCGGCGCGGTGACAACCTTTAACCCCAACGCCGATAATGCGGTGCGAGATATGGTGGTCAGCGGCTCAACGTTGTATGTGGGCGGTGAGTTTGCCAACATCGGCGGGCAGCCCCGCAATGGCATTGCCGCGCTAAGTACCGCCACCGGCAGCGCCACCGCCTG
Organism: Chloroflexota bacterium; assembly: GCA_003695455.1. Taxonomy (GTDB): domain Bacteria; phylum Chloroflexota; class Anaerolineae; order 4572-78; family J111; genus J095. The sequence continues at coordinate 3,458 of RFJF01000431.1, read as the reverse complement.
GAACCCCAACGCCAACGCTAATGTGTATGCGCTGGTTCTCAACGGTTCTACCCTGTATGCGGGCGGTACTTTTACCTCTATTGGCGGGCAGGCCCGCAACCGCATTGCTGCGTTGGATACAACTGTCAATACCAACAACGCCACAGCCTGGAACCCCAACGCTGACGGTGTGGTGTGGGATATGGTGCTGAACGGCTCAACATTGTATGTGAGCGGGCAGTTTGGCGCCATCGGCGGGCAAAGCCGCAACTATATTGCCGCATTGGATACCGCTACCGGCAACGCTACCGCCTGGAACCCTAATGCAAGTCATCAGGTGTATACCCTGGCCCTCAGTGGCTCAACATTGTATGTGGGCGGGCAGTTTACCAACATCGGCGGGCAAAGCCGAAACTACCTGGCCGCGCTGGATACCGCTACCGGCAACGTCTCATCATGGAACCCCAACCCCGATAACTACGTGCGGGTGCTGGCTGTAAGCGGCAGCACCGTGTACGCCGGGGGGCAGTTTGGTTTTATGGGCGGCGCAGCCCGCGCCAACATTGCCGCCATCAACACCGATACCGGCCAGGCCACATCCTTTAACCCCGGCACCAACAATAAGGTTTGGGCGCTGGCTGTTAGCGGCAACACGCTCTACGCCGGCGGAGAATTTACCACCATCGGCGGGCAAAGCCGCAATTATATTGGCGCGTTAGATACCACTACCGGCAGCGCCACCGCCTTTAACCCCAACGCCGACCAGTTTGTGTACGCTCTGGCCCTTAGCAACACCACCCTTTACGCCGGCGGAAATTTTGGCAACATCGGCGGGCAAACCCGCAACTTTATTGCCGCCCTGGATACAACCATCAGCACCAACAATGCCACAAGCTGGAACCCCGCCGCCGATAGCTGGGTATGGACATTGGCCCTTAACGGCAATACGCTGTACGCCGGCGGAGATTTTACCACCATCGGCGGAGCAAGCCGCAGCCGCATTGCCGCCCTGGATACAACCATCAACACCAATAATGCCACAAGCTGGAACCCCGGCGCCGATAATTCGGTTCTGGCTCTGGCAATCAGCGGTACCACCGTGTACGCCGGCGGAGATTTTACCACCATCGGCGGGGCAAGCCGCAATCGCATTGCCAAACTTGATGCCGCCGGCAACAGCGCCGACCCGGCCTTTAACCCCAACGCCGATTCCAGTGTAACCGCCCTGGTAATCAGCCAAACCACCCTTTACGCCGGGGGAAATTTTACGGCCATCGGCGGGCGTGGGCGCAACCGATTGGCCGCGCTTGATGCCGCCACTGGCATCGCCTCTTCAACCTGGAACCCCAACAGCGATAATACCATATGGGCATTACTGCTTGATGACCACAACCTGTTTACCGGCGGAGATTTTACAGTTTTTGGCGGCAACCATTACAAACGGGGCGTAACGGTATTTATTGTGCCTTTCTTTAGTTATCTGCCAATAATTGTTAAATAATGGACAGGAACTTTCAATGACGACTTGACCATAACAGTAGTTTTTCATTCATTATCCGGCAGGATGGACTGCACGCTACGGCCAACATAGAAAAAACCTTGCCGACAATAGATAAACAGGTATCTGAAAAATTTTCCAACAGGAGATGGGCCCAACCTGCGGCACGGCAACGATGAATGAAAATCCGGTAGCCCCGGCATCCCTATGCCGGGCGAGTCACGAACCACCCCCGGCGGGCATCGGGATGCCCCGCCTACGGTCTACCGTTTACCGTATTTTCACGGGAGTAAATAACCATGCAAGATAATATCGCCTCTTTGGTAAGCGCCCTGTTCTGCCTGATTCCCGTTGGTTTTATGGGGATAATGATACTGGGTTTTGTCGCGCTGTTTATCTGGATTGTCAACCGCACCACGCGCCCCAAAACCGTCGATGAATTGGCTGCCGACAAAAAAGAACTCCAGGCCGATGTAGAAAAACTAATGCCCAAAATACGCCCCTGGCAGCCGGAAGGATTGGCCGATTTGTCTACCGATTGGGATGCCCGCTGGCGGAAATTTGCGCAAATTAAGGCCCACGATGGCACTATCCCCGGTGTGAAAGACCCGGAAGGGCCGCCCTGGGTGGCCTTTACGTTCAAGGTGCGGGGAACCTCCCGGCCCGATGGACAGATGCACGCCCGTACCACCGCCCAACGCTTTGATTATCGCATTACCCCGCAGGGTGTGGAAATCAGCGTTGATGACAAGCCGCTGGGGCAGATGCAGCCTGATGGCGCGTTGCTGGATGCAACCGGGTATCCCATCGGCCACGCCCGCCGCCCTAAAGGGACTCCGTTCAGTTTGAAGACGGGCAATATAGTACCCGACATAATAGACCGGCGGGAACGGAGCTATGCTGTGGAGTTGCATGGCCGCACCGTGGCCTGGCTGACCAATCCGCCGGTTCAACAACCGAACGTCATTTCCATCAAAAAACAAAAACCAAAACAGTACCCGCCGGCGCTGACCCTGGCAGAAACCCCCTCTGAAGAAGAGGCGGACTGGCTGCTGGCTTTGGCTATTCTACAGGTGGCTTTTTACAATGTGTTGGAAACAATATGGATGATTAGAAACAATAATATGGATTAATTGAAGGAAGTGTATTTTGCCTCATTCCCAAACTTTAATTTGGGAACGAGTAAAAAGGTGTTAATCTATGGATAATTTAACTGCCATACTGGTTACACTAATCCCCTTTGTACTCTTTTGCCTGATAGTTTTTGCGATTTTGGCCGTCTTTGCCGGCGCAGTCATTTTTTTTCTCAAATTCTTCAACAAACAGTGGAGTGCGGTCAACACGGGGCTTCAACAGCCGGGCAAGGCGTATCTGGCCGAAACTGCCGCAAACTTGCTGCCCTGGACCCCGGAAGCCCTGGCCGATTTATCGGCTTATCTTGACTATGTTTCGCGGGCCGGTTTGGGCAATTTACACGCTCGCGGAACCGTAAAAAGTTTGAGTCGCCCGGATGAAACCGGCCGGCTGGTCTTTGAGTTACAGCTCAAACGTCTTAAAGGCGCAATGACTCTGAAATCTGCCCAAAAGTGCTGGCAGCTAAAATTTTTGGGGTTAACATCCAAAGAAACGCCGGTTGAGGCGGATGGCGAGCCGTTGGGGACCATTCAGAGTATTCGCAAAGAGATTTTGCTGCTGGACCCAAACGGCCAAACAATTGGCCGCTACCAACGGCGCCAACTGTTGGGCGGCTTTGGCGGCCTGACCGAATACGCTCAAACCCCCTACTTTGGCCCCGTAGAGTTAAACGGGCGTGTTCTGGCGGAACTCAACCGCAACCCCATTTTGCTTAAACCTCTGGTTGGAAACAAAATCCCGCCGCCGCTGGTTAAAGACCCGGCCTCTGACCTGACGCCTGAGGAAGAAACGTGGCTGGTTGCGCTGGTGGGGTGGGAAATTATGTACCGGATTGTTACCAAATAAC
>RFJF01000430.1 GCA_003695455.1 Chloroflexota bacterium | reverse complement strand
CCCGTGCCCCCCTTCTCCTCTGCACCCCTGCACCCCATCTCCCGTGCTAGCTGTACGGTGGCAGTAAGTCGCCGTGGGCGGCAATGAGTTCATCCACCAGTGCCCAAATCTGGTCCAGGTCCAGTTCGGCGGCGGTATGCGGGTCCAGCATGGCGGCGTGGTAAATGTGCTCGCGTTTGCGGGTGAGCGCGGCCTCAACGGTGAGCGCCTGCACGTTGATGTTGGTTTGCATCAGCGCGGCCAACTGCGGCGGCAAACTGCCGATTTTGGTCGGCTGGATGCCGTTTTTATCCACCAGACACGGCACTTCTACACAGCATTCACGCGGCAGATTGTCAATGATACCATCGTTCATCACGTTTCCGTAAATGGTGCGCGGGGTTCCGGTTTCCATACTGTGAATGATGCCGGAGCCGTATTCCACGCTGGGGTTAATCTGGCGGCGGTGGGCAAAAGCCGCCAGCGTGTGTTCCCGCGATTTGTCCATCATTTTGATGGGAGCCAGCGCCTCGGCCAGCGCTTCGGTGGTGTAGGTGTGCGGGTCGGTTTCGGCGTTTTGGGCAAAATCCCAGGCCAGAATTTGCGCCTCGCAGCGGCCAAGGTACTCATCCAGCGGAATGTGGTATTTGTCAATCAGGTCGGGCCGGTTTTGTTTGATGAACCACGGCACGTACTCGCTGAAATGTTCGCTGCTTTCGGTGACAAAGTAGCCCAGCCGGGTGAACACATCGTAGCGCACCCGGTTCCAGTTTGGCACGCGTCCCTCTTCAACCACCTGCCGGATGCGCGGGTAGAGGTCCTGCCCGTGGCGTTCAAACTTCAGATAAAAGGCCATGTGGTTAATGCCGGCTATCAGGTAGTTGATTTCCTCCACCGGCACGCCGATGTCGGCGGCCAGTTCGGCGGCGGTGTGGGGCACGCTGTGGCACAGCCCCACAATGTTGATACCGCTGGCCCGGCTGACGGCCCACGTGTTCATCGCCATCGGGTTGACGTAGTTGAGCAGAGTCACGCCGGGGCAGAGTTCTTCCATGTCGCGGCACATCTCTAGCAGCACGGGGATGGTGCGCAGGCCGCGCATAATGCCGCCAATGCCCAGCGTATCGGCAATGGTCTGGCGCAGGCCGTATTTTTTGGGGATGTCAAAATCGGTGACGGTGGCGGGCTTGTAGCCGCCAATCTGGAACATGGCAATGGCGTAATCGGCCCCGTCGAGCGCGGCGCGGCGGTTGGTGGTGGCCTCGATGGTGGGGGCCACGTGGAGCGCAGCGGCAATTTTGTGGGCCACCACCTCGGATTCCCGGAGGCGTTGGGGGTCAATGTCAAACAGGGTCAGGGTTGAATTTGCCAGCTCCGGGTAGTTGAGAATATCCCCCATCAGATTTTTTGCAAATACGGTACTGCCCGCACCGAGGAAGGTTATTTTTGGCATAAATTTTCTCCATTTATTTTTTGAGCCGCCAACCGGCGGCGCGGCCAACATAAAAATGCACCGGGATTATGTTCCCCCCGGCACATTTTTGGTTGGTAGTGGTTTGGAT
>RFJF01000429.1 GCA_003695455.1 Chloroflexota bacterium | reverse complement strand
CGGCAGTCTGTTTGCAGCCGGGCAGGCCGGCGACCGGTTTGCCGTGCGCAACAGCGGGGCCAGCGCGGTGGTTGAAGGCGTGGGCGCGCACGCCTGTGAATATATGACCGGCGGCGTGGTGGTGGTACTGGGTCGCACAGGTTACAATTTTGGGGCCGGTATGAGCGGCGGCGTGGCGTTTGTGCTGGATGAAGCCGGAATTCTGCCGCAGCGCGCCAACCCGGGCCTGGTGCAGCTTGCCCGCGTGACCCATCGGGCAGACAGCAACCTGCTGCGGATGCTGATTACGCGCCATGCCCGGTTGACCGGCAGTGATAATGCCCGGACCATCCTCAACAATTGGACATCGCGGCTGGGGCTGTTCTGGAAGATTGTACCCAGGAGCGCGGTGGGTTCTGCCGGAGTTCGGCCGTTGGCGCGGCTGGATTCAGCCGCACTTGAACTGAGCCGGTATGTGGCAGGCTAAATAAACCCCCCCAATTTTGCTCAAAAGCCCATTTTTTGTATAATTCCTGCTCGTCTGTGTTTGTGCAGGTAAAATTTATGGGAAAGGAGATTGATTGTGGAACGGTTTAACCAGCTTGAGGCGCTTGTTGCTTCTACCAAAGAGGACGCCCGCAAGTTTTACGAGAACGGCAACAAAGCCGCCGGTACTCGTGTGCGGAAGGCCATGCAGGAATTGAAAGCATTGGCTCAGGAAATTCGCGTTGAAATTCAAGAAAAGAAAAGCGAAGGCTAAATTTACTGTCTTTCACGCACAAACGCCCGGTGAGGTCAACGCTCAGCGGGCGTTTTGTTTTGTTCAGAGAATAAATCCACCGGGGGCGAGAATGTTGTGCGGGTCCCAGTGCTGTTTGATGGCCCGCATCAAATCGAGGCCGTCCGGGGCGTGACCCCACACATCGGCGGGGGGAGCGGGGGCGCGCAGAACCGTGGCGTACCCGCCGAGCGCGCGGGCGGCGCGCTGCACCGGGGCCGTTTCTGCCCCGCGCAGGTACACCATCCCGTTGGCTAAATCTGCCACAAACGGCGCAGCGATGGCATTCGCGGCCAACCCGGTCACAAAATCGGGCAGTTTGCCGGGGGCTACGCCCGCATGGAGCAGGGTTTCGGCGGGCGCGGTGGCGGCCAAAATATCGGCCCACAGTTGGGTGGCGGAAATTTGGGCGGGCAGGGGCGCGGGCGCGCCCAAATGGCTGAGCGCGGCGCGAACTTCCTCCATTTCTGCAGCCACGTCTTCCGGCAGACCCTCGGCGGTGTAAACCAGCGCCAGCGGCGCGGAGACGCCGGGCAGGTTACCGGCGGGGGTCAGCACCAGCCCCGATGCAACCAGACAAATTTTGAGCAGGGCGCTGCCCCAACTCAGACCGTGTGCCAGATTATCAACCGGAACCACCAGCCCGACCTGCGCGCGCGGGCGCGGCGCAATTTTCAGCGTGATTTCTGTGATGAGACCCAGCGTGCCGCGCGAGCCGGCCAGCAGTTTGGGTAAATCGTACCCGGCCACATTTTTGACCACCGGCCGCCCGGCGCGGATGACCCGCCCGTCCGGCAGAACAGTTTTTGCCACCAGCAGCAGGTCGCGGGCGCTGCCGTAGCGCATCCGCAGGGGAGCGTTAAAGTTAGCGGCCACAATGCCGCCCACTGTGGCTTCGGGCCACGGCGAAACCAGCGGCAGCCACATATTATCGGCGGCCAGCGTCTCTTCCAGTTCAGACAGCCGGGTTCCCGCGCCCACGGTCACGTAGTAATCATCGCGGGCGTAGGCGCGCACGCCGGTCAGCTT
>RFJF01000428.1 GCA_003695455.1 Chloroflexota bacterium | reverse complement strand
CGGGCCTGCGATACCTGCCACGGCCCGGACAGCAATTTTGATTATGCGGCGCTCGGTTTTCCCGCAGAACGGGCCGCAACGCTGGCGGCCCGGTAGCGTTGCGCAGCTAACTGCTTTCCCACAGTTCCCGCAGGTTTGCGGCAATCATTGCCACCACAGCCACCAACACAACCGCCAGCAAAATCAGCCACCAGAAATCCTTGACCAAAATAATGGTAATCAACACGGCCAGAACAATAGTAATGTTGATGAGAAAACCGGCAATCCGGCCGCGCATCGTCGCTTCCAGCGCCAAAAAGAGCACGCCAACGCTGACCGTCCACACCAACCACTGCGAGGGGGCCAGCGCCAGCAGCACGGCAAACACCATCAGCAGTAGCCCGCTACTGATGGCGGCCCACAGTTCGGTGATGCGCGCCATTTTGTGAATGGGCGGTTCCGGCGGGTGTTTGTGTTTGATGTGCGCCTGCGGGTCGCCCCAGTCGCCGCGCTCAATTTTTTCCAGGTAGGCGCGGGTGGCTTTTTGTGTTTCTGCAAGCCGGGTGTAGCGGGCATACAGCGATTGCAGATCGGCCTGCCGGGTGTCTAACTCTGCCTGCCGGGTTTTGTGGAGGTGGCCCAGATATTCGGTTTCGCGCAGCGCCCGTACTTCAAGGTTGAGCCGGCGCAGGTCTGCCCGTTGTTGTTCAATTTGCTGCTGCAAATTGGCGCGCTCGCTGTCCAGCGCGGCCAGTTGTTCGCGGAGTTTGGCCGGCGTTTGGCCGGGGGGCGGCACTTTGTCCAGCCCGGCCCAGCCGAGCGGGTCGTACCAGGCCACCCGCACCGAGCCGTCGCGGTTGTATTTGGGGCCGGCGGGTGCGCGTTCGCCGCCCAGCGGGTCCTGCGTGTCCAGTCCCCACAAACCGCGATACTGTTCAATCCAGCCCATCTCTTCTGTCATGATGATGGGCACCCAGTGGCGCTCCTGGCCGGGGCCAATTGCCACGCCGTCGCCGCGGGCGTAATCAATGAACGGCACACTGAGCAGCGCGCCCACTTCTTCATCAACTTTGTCGGCGCTGCCCTGCCCCAAATTTTCAACCCAGAATTTGCGCAAAAAGATGAGCGTTTTTTTGAGCGGCAGCAGCGCCTGCGGCTCGGCGGCCATTTTGTACTCGCCCTGCTCAAAATAGCTGGCGTGAGAACCGGCCCCGGCAAATACCAGTGGATGCGTTTGGTCAAAAAAGCGCAGGTCGGGGTCATCCCAACGGCGGCGCAGGTCATCGCCGGCAAAATCGTGCGAGGCGTAGGCCACCCAGCGCGGAATTGGCTCGGCGTCGCCTTCATCGCTGAGGTAAACAAACACCTGCTCCCAGTCGGCTTCGTGGTCGTTAACGCCGTAAAAGCTGGAACGCCAGTCGTTCATTGCCATAAAAAACAAATAGTGCAGCACAATGTAGCCGCCTTCGCGGATGACGCGGCCGTAGTAAACATCACGGTTATCTGCGGTTTGCATCTGGGCATATTTGATTTGCGCGGCGGCGGTGGTGCCGCCGGGAACCGTGCCGCGCAAAATCAGCGACAGGTTAAACAGCGAATCGAGGATACGGGAGAAAAGCCCCACCCGGGCCAGCCGGCCCGGGGCTACAAATTTTGGCCGGGCCGGGCTGTTTCGCCATTGCTGGTAGCTAATGGGGTCCAGCGGCTCGTCCACAAATTGCAGGTAAAGGGTGTGCCTCGGCGGAACCTCGCTGTAGTGGGCCAGTTTTTCAACGTCAAGTTCACCGGCGGCGGCCAGTTGATGTTCATCGCCTTTGTTATCGCGCAGCCACAAGCTGCATTGTTTAACGTACTCATCAACCGCACACGGAAAGAATTTTTCACCGTAGGTGTAGTGGACCACGGGTTCGTATTTTTGCAGCAGAGTCAGGTCATCCATCATGCCGGCTCCTCAATCTGAAACCGGCGAGCGAAGACGCGCTGGACATCGCGCTGGTTCAGATAAAATACCATCAGCACGCTGAAAAACATGTACAGGTACAGGGGCGTTCCTGCCAGATACAGAAGTAGTTGAAAGCTCATTGCCAGACCCAGTTGAATCATCAGCAGGAACCAGGCCCAGCGCCGCAAAAACCACAACCCGGCAATTACAATTACCTGGTAAATCAACAACCCAACCAGCGGTACCGGCAACAGAACAAGTTCGAGTGTGCCCGGCAGTGCGGGGATGACAGTTTTCACGTCGCTGATAACGTAAATATCCAGAATCATTGAACCCAGCGACAAAATTTGTAAAAGGATGATGACAATGACGCCAAAAGGGCGTCGTGCGGGCGAACGAACTTCCATAAAACTTTCTCCTGAAATGGGCGTGGTAAATTTATCGGGTTGTTGCCCTGACCGGGGATGATTTGAGTTGAAAAACCGGAGCAATTATATCACACCTGGCAGGTTTTGCCGAACGAATTGCCGGCAAGTTGTCCGGGTTTCTGCGCGCTCATCGCTGTTTGTGCCAACCGTAGGCTGCCGGTATAATTTTGGGCGCCGGGTGATGCCAGTTGTTGCGCAACCCAACCCGCATCAAAACAGCGATATTTAGCCGGAGCAGACACCCAAAATTATGCCGAATACAAACCATTCGCGCCGCGGGCGCTCAACATTCCTGTTTCCTGCCTGGGCCGGAAAATTATGGCTGTGGGCATTTGGCTGGACAGTCACCGGCACGCTGCCCAACCACAACAAATACGTGTTGATTGGCGCGCCCCACACCAGCAACTGGGACTTTTTGTTTATGCTGGCCTTTGCCGCAGTGCTTCGGTTGCGGGTTTCATGGATGGGAAAAGATTCACTGTTCAAACGTCCGTTTGGCGGAATCATGCGGCGGTTGGGGGGTATTCCCATAGACCGCAGCCGGTCAAGCGGGATGGTGCAGGGGATTGCGCAGCGTTTTGCAGAATCTGACCGGTTGGTGTTGCTGATTACGGTGTCGGGAACACGCAAAAAGGGGGATTACTGGAAATCCGGCTTTTACTGGATTGCTCACACAGCGCAGGTCCCCATTGTTTGCGCCTATCTGGATTACGAAAAGAAAGAGGGCGGTTTGGGGCCAACTATCAACCCCACGGGGGATGTTGCCGCCGATATGAATCGTATCCGGGAATTTTACACCGGGATACAGGGTAAATACCCGGAACTCACGTCGCGGGTCAGATTAAAAGAGGAGGACCAACCGGCAAGCGGTAAGTGACCTGAAAAATGCACAGGTACCGGATATCGGCCCTGTTTTGACCCGTACCGCGCACGCTGGTAAGATTGGCCCACGTTTATTTTACCGGCGGGAGGGCCATTTTTGATTAACGCGCCACAGTTGCAACACCTGCTCCAAAAAATTTCCACCGTGCGGGCCGCGGTCATCGGCGATTTCTGCTTGGATGCCTACTACTTTCTGGAACCCGCCGCCGCAGAAATCTCCGTTGAAACCGGCCTGCCCACCCGGCCCGTCCGTTCCATTCGATTTACCCCCGGCGGGGCCGGAACCATCGTCAACAATCTGGTGTCCATTGGCGTGGGCGCTGTGTCTGTCTTTGGCATTGTGGGCGATGACCTGTTTGGCCGCGAAATGGCCCGCCAGTTTTCGCAGGCCGGGGT
>RFJF01000427.1 GCA_003695455.1 Chloroflexota bacterium | reverse complement strand
TGTCTGTAAAATTCAGGCCTGTTTTGAATTTGCGGAAATTAGAAACACGGGAAGGCGGACAAAGTTGCGCCCGCCAACCCTGTTGACCAAGGAGTCTGTTATGGCAAATACAGTGTGTTATGTGAATGGGCGTTACCTGGCGCTGAACAAAGCAACGCTGCCCGTGCAGGATTTGGCAATTTTGCGTGGCTACGGCGTGTTTGATTTTTTGCGCACCTACCACGGCCAACCCTTTCGGCTGGACGACCATTTGCAGCGGCTGGCCCGCTCGGCGCGATTGATTGAGCTGGACCTGCCCCAGCCGTTGGAAAAAATCGAGGAGATTGTGCTGCAAACCTTGCGCCGCAACAACCTGCCGGAAGCCAATGTGAGAATTGTTGTCACCGGCGGCGTTTCCGCCGATTCAATTCAGGCCGACGCATCGCCGGGGTTGGTGGTGCTGGTTACGCCGGCCCACATTTACCCCGCCAATTACTACACCACCGGCATCAAGGCCATCACTGTGCAAACGGAACGGTATATTCCGCTGGCAAAAACCATCAATTACATTCCGGCGTTGCTGGCGCTCAAACAAGCCAGAGCCGCCGGTGCAGCCGAAGCGCTGTATGTGAACCGCCAGGGCCACATACTGGAAGGCACCACCACCAACCTGTTTATATTTGTGGGGCAGCAGCTCATCACCCCCAAAGATGATATTTTGCCCGGCGTTACCCGTAACGTGGTGCTGCAACTGGCGCAGATTGATTTTGACGTTGTGCAGCGCCCCATCACATTTGCCGATGTGGCGCAGGCCTCCGAAGCGTTTATTACCGCCAGTAACAAAGAAGTGATGCCCGTCACCCAGGTTGACGCGCAAACTGTGGGCAGCGGCAGTGTAGGCGCAAATACCCGCCACCTGATGGATGCCTTCCGGCAGCTTACACGCGGTTAGCCAATTTGACACAAATCCCCCGGCAAGCGTATAATGGTTTCGCTCAACGAAACCCTCTTTCCTTGAGCGAAACCTTGTCACACATTTCAAACACAGGTTGAACATTAATGCCAGATGCGCAAGCAACATCAACGTACCACGTTGAAAGCTTGGCTCGGGGGCTGGCAGCCCTTTCTTTATTTTCAGAAGAAAGACCGACACTCAGTTTAACAGACGTTTCGCAACTTCTGGACCTCAACAAAACCACCACACTCAGAATATTGTCGACGCTGGAGTCCCTGGGTTATGTAACACGTGATCCGCAAACAAAACTTTACCGGCCCGCACTGGCGGTGTTTAAGCTGGGTTTTGTGGTGCTTGGCAACCTTGAAGTGCGGCGCGTAGCCGCACCCTACCTGACCCAACTGGCAGAAACTGTTCAGGAAACCGTCAATCTGGTGGTTCTGGACAATACAGAAGTTATTTACATTGACCGCGTGCAAAGCAAACATATGGTCAACAGCTACCGGCCCATTGGTTCACGCTTGCCTGCCTACTGCACATCTACCGGTAAAGCCATTCTGGCGTTTTTGCCAACCAACCAACTGGACCAGATTTTAAACGCCACACGCTGGACGCGCTACACTGAAAATACAATTGTGACTCCCCTGGCCCTCAAAGAAGATTTGCAACGGGTCAGAGAGCGGGGTTTTGCCGTCAGCAACGGCGAACTCATTCCGGAATTGCGAGCCGTGGCTGCGCCCATTTACCACAGCAACGGCCAGGTTATCGCCTCGGTAAATATTTCTGTACCCACCCACAGAAGCGCCATAGAAATGCTGATGAATGAACTTGGCCCCACGGTTGTAAACGTTGCCCGCCAAATTTCAGAAACATTGGGCTACTCTGTACCTTTGGCATTTTGAGCAATTTGAAAGGAGGGATACGCCTAAAAATACAAATGAAACAGTAAATTGTAGAGAGTTCAAGTTAATTTAAAAACACTTTAAAAGAGGAGAGAACAAACGAATGCGAAAATATGTACTGTTTGCAATGGTGGTATTAATGCTGGTGGTTCCCACCGTAACCGCCGCGGCGCCCATGTACCAGGGCGAAGACTACGTGGTTCAGGCCGATGACTGGTTGAGCAAGCTGGCCGATAAATTCCTGGGCGATGTATTAGCCTACCCGGCCATCACCTATTACACCAACCAGAAAAACGCCGAAGATGACAGCTACGCCAAAATCACCAACTCTGACGTGATTGAAGTGGGCCAAAAAATCTATATCCCCACCCCGGAAGAAGCCGAAGCCTACTTTGCCAACTCTGTTCAAAGTATTGGCTCCGGTACCATCAAAATTGGCAGCATGGTACCGCTGTCTGCGCCCGGTTCAGTAACCGGCGGCACGGCCATGAAGGCCGCCTATGAGATTGCGCTGGAAGAAATCAATGCCGCCGGCGGTGTTTTAGGCCAGCAGGTTGAGTTAATTCTGCTCGACAGCGAAGGCCTGCCGGAACGCGCCACCTCTGCCATGTCACGCCTGATTAACCAGGATGAAGTGGTAGCCGTGGCCTGCTGTTACCACAGCGCGGTGGGGTTGGCCGCCAAAGAAGTGGCCCACGACAACCACATCCCCGTGGTATTTGCCGAAACCTGGAACGATGACATCACCGGCTCCGGCTACCCGGAAGTGTTCCGCATTGCCCCCCGCTCGTCAGACGTGGCCGGCGTTGATGTGGATTACATTGCCACCCTCAACCCCAGCTATGTGGCTATTATGACAGAAAACACCGGCTACGGTATTCCGGCCGCTGAAATCACCACCGAAAAATTCAATGCACTGGGCATTGAATCTGAAACCTTCTTTGCCGATATTGGCACGCTGGACTTTGCGCCCGTCATTGAACGGATGAAAGCCGGCCGCACACCCGATGTTATTCTGGTATTGCTCACCGGCGAAACCGGCTTTAACTTTGAACAACAAGCCGCCGAAGCCGGCTTTGGCCCGGAAGACGTGGTCATGGTTTGCAACCAGGCCGCTTCAGACAGCGACTCTTTCTGGGCGGCGGTGCCCGATGGCCGGCTGTGCCTGTACCACGCCATTGGCCTGCCCACCGCCCTCTGGACAGACAAAACCAAAGCCTTTGCCGAAAAGTACGTTGAAAAAACCGGCCGCGCCCGCCCCGAATCTTACGCCATGGAAGCGTATGACTCGCTGTGGATGACCGCCCAGGCCATCAATGAAGCCGGCTCCACAGACCCGGATGCCATCATTGCCGCCCTGGAAAACATTCAGTACGATGGCGCGTTAGGCCACATCTGGTTTGAATATGGCAGCAGTAATCCCGTTCCCGAGGACTTGCCTGCCAGCGCCTGGCATCAGTTTATGAACCCGGCGGTAACCATTGTGCAGTTCCAGGAACAGGGGGAAAGCGCCGCCGACCTGACGGTTGTTTTCCCTGACACCTACAAAACCGGCGATCAAATATTCCCCGGTCAATAATTAATGTTACACAATTAACATTGGGTAGTTCCGGCTTTTGGGCCGGGGCTACCTGATGTTTTTTGAGGTAAGCAGTAGGAAGTACGAAGTAAGGTTTTTTAACCTTCACCTTACTTCTTACTCCCTACTCCTTGCCTCTGCAAAAAATCTGACTTGTGGAGGAAGGGGAAGTTCAATGCATGCAAGCCCCCTGTTGCAAACATTTAATACCGGCCCGGCCCTGCTTATTCTGCTTTGGGTAATTTTTTGGGCCGTGGTGGGCGGCGTGGTAACGCCCCGCGTTTATCGCCGCAAAGACCTCGATGCCTCATCAGCCACACTGTACGGCGCTGTTGCCGGCGCGGGAACCGGCCCCATTTTGCCCGTTTATTTGTGGGTTAAAACCCCGGAACTCAACTGGCGCTGGATTGTTGTGCCCTCGGCGCTTACCCTGGCTATGCTCATTTGGGCCTTTGCCGTTTATGACCCCAACAACCTGTGCGTGAACAACGGCGGTTACGTCATCAGCCAGATCAGCAACGGGCTGCTGGTGGGTGTTCTGTACGGATTGATTGCGCTGGGGTTAACGCTGATTTTCTCAATTTTGGGTATTGTCAGTTTTGCTCACGGCCAGTTTTATATGATTGGCGGCTACGTGGCCTTTTTTGTGGTAGATGATGTCTTTGGCCTCAACCTGAATCCGTTGCTGGGTTTGTTGGCCGCCGGTTTGGTTACCATGGCAATCGGCATAGTTTTTGAGCGGTTGCTGCTGCGCCCCATGCATTTGGGTCAAATTGAACGCCCGTCCGAATACGCCATTTTGGTGACGTTTGGACTGGCTTTCTTTTTAACGTACACCGTGCAGGCCACAATTGGCACCAACCCCAGAAAACTCACCCCCTACTTTCCCATTGATACGGTTACCATTGGGCCGGTTTCCATGCCCCCCTCACGCGTGATTGGCGCGGCCATTGGGCTGGTTGTGCTGGCTATTTTGTACTGGTTTCTCAACTACACCTGGCGCGGCAAAGCGTTGCGTGCAGTAAGCCAGGACAAGCAGGCCGCCGCTGTAGTGGGCATTAACCCCCTGACCATGAACACCCTGGCCTTTGGTATGGGCGCTATGCTGGCCGGCATTGCCGGCGCGGCGCTGGTTCAGGTATTTACCTGGGCGCCCAACGTGGGCGATGTGGCCTCGGCGCGTTCATTTGTGGTAATTGTGTTGGGCGGCATGGGTTCTTTGATTGGCGCCATGGTGGGCGGGTTGGTCATTGGCGTGGTTGAAGCGCTCGGCGTGGGGTGCTTCCCCGATGTGAGCCGCGCTCTGGCCTACCAGCAAGTCTTTGGGTTGGTCATTTTTGCCATTGTGCTGCTGCTCAAGCCAACCGGCCTTTTTGGGAGAGAGTTATAATGACAGGAAAAATCATCTTGTGGATTTTGGGGGTTGCGGGACTGGTTGTTTTGGCGTTGCTTCCGCTGGCCTACGACATTTTTCCGTTTTTGCCGCCCGGTTTGCTCAATGATTACACGCTACACGTCCTGATTGTGGGGTTTTACTACGCTATTCTGGCCTCAAGCTGGTCTTTGCTCATGGGGTATGCCGGCCAATTCTCTTTTGCCCACATGGCCTTTGCCAGTATGGGGGCCTACGCCAGCGGCATGCTGGGCATGTTTTTGGGTACATCGCCGCTAACGGGGATTATTGCCGGCACGTTGCTGGCGGGCTTTTTTGGGTTAATCATCGGCCTGCTGGTGTTGCGTTTGCGCAGCACCTATCTGGCGCTGTTTACCATTGCCTTTGCAGAAATCTTCAGATTGGGCGTTAACGCCGAGAAAGATTACACCGGCGGCGGCAACGGCCTGCAAATGGATGCCCTGTTCCCCAACGGAGTTGACCTTGGGTTTTACCAGTTTGACAGCGTCAACAAAATTCCCCCCTATTATGTAATGTTTTTCCTGATGATTATTCTCATTGGATTGATGGTCTGGCTGGCCGGCACCCGGTTTGGCCTGTTTCTCAAATCCATCCGGGAAGATGAAGAAGCCGCCGCCGCGCTGGGCGTGAATGTGGTGCGCTACAAGGTGCTGGTGTTTGTTATTACCAGTATGATTGCCGGTTTGGTGGGTGCGGTCAGAGGTCACTACATCACCATTATTTCTCCTAACGACATGGTCATTCTGTGGATGAGCCTGGTTATCACAATGGCGGTGTTGGGGGGCATTGAAAATCTGATTGCGGCGGGCATTGGCGGAATTGTGGTCTTTATTATGCTGGAATTTTTACGGGCCGATTTTGCCACCACCACAGTAATGACAGTGACGCTGACAATTCTGCTGTCTATTGGCCTGTACCAGTTGGTAATGGTTGTTGCGCGCCGCAGCGGCAGAGTGATGAAAAATATACACAAAACTCTGGCGGTCGCGGGCGCGTTTGTGGTGGCGTTGGGTGTTTCTGCCGCCATTGCATCTCCACTGACCACGTTAATTTCTTACACCTACTACGATTTCAGCGGCTCGCTGCTGCCGGAAACCATTGACATGAGCGACTGGCGGCTGGTAATCTTTGGCCTGATTTTAATGCTCACGCTTAGATTTTCGCAGAACGGGCTGCTGTACCCCATCATCCAACGGGTGTCACGCACGGGCAAATTATCAGATACGGTTGCCAAGCGAGACGCGGCCCGGGCCATGGCAGAAGCAGAGGCGTAACTATGAGTCAAATACATTTGCAGGTGAACAATCTTTCCAAAGATTTTGGCGGTCTGCGCGCCGTCAACAATGTTTCGTTTGAGGTGAACGGCCCGGAACTCATTGGCATGATTGGCCCCAACGGAGCCGGCAAAACTACGCTCACCAACTTGCTTGATGGTGCACTCATCCCCTCTGGCGGCACTATTTACCTTAACGGCAAACGCATTGACGGCATCAAACCGTACCAGGTAGCGCGCGCCGGACTGGGCCGTACCTTTCAGGTAACGCGCTCCTTCCGGCGGATGACGGTGATGGAAAATCTGCTGGTACCGGGCATGGCCCTGCACACTACGGCCAGCCGCAAAGCGCAAGAGAAAAAAGCCTGGGAAGTGCTGGAATTTCTCACCTTTGAGCATTTGGCCAATGAATACGCCCGCAGCCTGTCCGGCGGGCAGCAAAAGCTGCTTGAACTGGGCCGCCTGCTCATGCTGGACCCGGACATCATCATTTTGGACGAGCCGTTTGCCGGCGTTCACCCCAAACTGATGGAAAAAATCTACGAATACATTACCACCGTCAACGCCAGAGGCAAGGCATTTATTCTGATTAGCCATGACATGGACACCATCTTTACCCTGAGCAAACGGTTGTTGGTGCTCAACTTTGGCTCCCTCATTGCCGACGGCACGCCCGACGAAGTTCGGCAAGACCCAACCGTCATTGAAGCTTACCTGGGTGAAGAAGATGAAGAGTACGGTACAGCTATGCCGGTGGTTGATGTTCACCAACTGGTTGAAGAAGAAGGAGACGCCTCATGACAGCAGCCACAACCGCTGCCCCGCAAGGCACACAACCGGCATTGGGCGGCAACGGCAGCGCCATTGACCCCGCCTCTGTTGCCCTGAAAATCAGTGATTTGTACGTGGGCTACTATGAGGACCTGAACATTTTGCAGGGGTTGAACATTCAGGTGCAACGCGCCAAAATTACCACCATTTTGGGGGCTAACGGCGTGGGTAAATCAACCTTGCTCAAAGCCATTTACGGTTTTTTAAACCCCAACCGGGGCGTGGTAGAACTTGAAGGCAAAAATGTTACCGGCATGCCCACCCACGAACTCATTGGTCTGGGCCTGGCCTACATTCCCCAGCATCCGGGTATTTTCCGCTGGATGAGCATTGAAGAAAATCTTGAAATGGGCGCTTATACTTTTCGCAAAGACAAAGCACGAATCAAGCGTAAAATAGAAGAAATTTATGAGCGATTCCCGGTACTCAAAGAGCGACGCAAATCGCTGGCGGGCAAACTTTCCGGCGGCCAGCAGCGCATGGTAGAAGTTGGCCGCACCCTGATGACCGACCCCACCGTTATGCTGGTTGACGAACCCACCGCCGGGCTGGCCAAACTGCTCTCTGAAGAGGTGTACCAGATGCTGGTAGGGCTGAAAGACAGCGGCATTACCATTTTGCTGGTTGACCAGGAAATCCGGCACGCGCTCAAAATTGCCGATTACGTTTACGTGCTGGAACTGGGCCGCAACAAATATGAAGGCCCGGTAGAAGAATTCAACAGCCCCGCCGACATCAAAAAAGCGTTCTGGGCCTGATTGGACAATTTTAATCCCCGGTGGCATCATGACCCGGTATTCAGAAACTACCCCAAAGGTATTTTTCACCTTTGGGGTTTTGCGTAAAATCCGGGGTGAGTCGGAATACAGTTGGCAAATTTAGCTACCCTACACTTTGAGTAACAGGTTAAATTTATCCACAGATTTACACAGGCGAACAC
>RFJF01000426.1 GCA_003695455.1 Chloroflexota bacterium | reverse complement strand
TTTTGACCGTGGTCTGGGTGAGCGCCTGCGAACCGGACACCGGGTCGGTGAAGGTTTGGTGCAGGTCGCTGTCGCTGACACCGGCGGCAAAGGCTGTGGTCAGCCCTTTGCTGACGTGACCAAATCCGGGGGTCATGTAGACGCAGTCAGGCCGGATTTTTTCTGTCACGTGAACCGGGGTCTGAATTTTGCCGCTCTCGCTTTCAACCCAGGCCATGTCGCCATCGTTCAGGCTGCGTTTGGCGGCTTCGGCGGGATTCATCCACAGCGGATTTTCCGGCACGCGCTCGTGCAAAAGCTGGTTGTTGTGGGTGGCAAACTGGGTGTGCTGGGCTACTTTGCCGGACAGCAGGTAGAAGCGCCCCTCTTCGGTGGGAGGCGGCGCTTCCCAGGTGGGCACGGCGGCAAATCCGCTGGAGCGCAGCGTCTCCGAGGCCAATTCGATTTTTCCGCTGGGCGTGTTAAAGCTGAATTCTTCGGCGGCGGCTTCTTCGGTCTCGGCGGCGGGGGCGGTGTAGTAGCCCCGCGCTTTCAACTCGTCCAGCGTAATGTCCAGCGGGGCAATCTGCTGCCGGATGTAATCCTCTTCGTCGGCGTACTGAAAATAATCACCCAACCCCAGTCGCGTGCCCAATTCCTTGAAAATCCACAGGCCGGACTTGCTTTCAAACAACGGCTCAACCACCGGCTGGCGAATGAACACCGTGTTGCCCATCACGGCCAGCGGGTCGTACCGTTCCAGGTAACTGGCCTCCGGCAGCACCACATCCGAGAACCAGGCGGTGTCATTCATGCTGACATCTGTGGTGACGATGAAATCCATTTTGCTGAACGCTTCCAGCGTTTTGTGCCGTTCCGGCAGCGAGTTAACGGGATTCTGGCGGTAAATGAACCAGCCGTGCGCCTCGTAGGGGTCGCCGCGGAGAATGTTGTCGCGGATTTCCTGAAACACGCCCAGCTTGAGCGGCACCAGCGGGTATTTCCACGGCACGCCATCCATGCGAATGGCGCTGACGCGGGGGTAAGGCGGCTGGGGCACACTGCCCAGTTCGATGCCGCCCCCTTCGCCGGCGGCGGCAAAAAAGCCGCCGGGCTGGCCCCAGTTGCCCACAATGGCGTTCAATACGCCAATGGCGCGCTCGGTCTGGAAGGAGTTGAGGAAGTTGCTGGTGCGCCAGCCGGGGTGGGCAAAGGCGTGCGGCGCGGCGGCGGCGAATTCGCGGGCCACCTGCCGGATGGTGTCGGCGGGGATTTCGCACTTGCTGGCGGCCCATTCCGGCGTGTAGCCGGCAACTTCGGCCTTCACTTCATCAAAGCCGACGGTGTTCCGCTCCACAAATTCGGCGTTGTACAGCCCTTCGGAAATAATCACGTTGAGCAGCGCCAGGTGAAAGGCCAGGTCGGTGCCGGGCTTGATGGGCAACCACAAGTCGGCTTTGGCGGCGGTTTTGGTGAAACGCGGGTCCAGCACCACCAGTTTGGCCCCCCGGTGCAGGGCCGCCACCAAATCCTGCGTTTCAGAGTTGGAGATAGCTTCCAGCAGGTTGCGCCCGGTGAGGATGATATATTTGACGCCGCTGTAATCGCGGCCCGGCTCTTCCATGCCAAAGGTCATCAGGTTGGCGGTAATCATGGCGTTGAAGCAGAGCGAACGCTGCGTGCCGTAGTTGGGCGAGCCGTAGGCTTTGAGCAGGTTTTCAAACTGGGTTTGAATCAGGTTGTGGGTGGTGCTGAAAATCATGGCCTGCGGGCCGTATTTCTCTTTGATTTCCAGCATCCGGCTGGCCACGTAATCGAGCGCCTCTTCCCAACTGGCGCGCACAAACTGGCCTTCGCCGCGCGGCCCTTTGCGGATGAGCGGGTATTTGAGCCGGTCCGGGTCGTACAGCGTGGCGACGCCGGCCTGCCCGCGCGGGCAGAGCATCCCCCGGGAATGGGGGTGGAAGGGGTTGCCATCGAGTTTGCGGACCACACCGTCTTTGATTTTGGCCCGCACACCGCAGCGCCAGACGCACATTTCGCACAGGGTGAACACTTCGCGGTCAAATTGCACGGGCGGGTAATATTCCACGCTGTCGGCAACGGGCAGTGCGGCGGGGTCGGCGGCGGGTTTGAGCAGGTTGAAGCGGCTCAGCAGCCCCGCGCCGGCGGCGGCGCCCAGCCCCACGCCCAAAAACTGGCGGCGCGACAGGGTGGACGCTGTTTCATTTTCGGTTTGAGTTGGTGTCAAATGGGTCATTGTGTCCCTCTTTACATGGTTTGCGATTTCGCTCTGGGGTCGCCCTTTTTGCCTAAAATATAGAACAGGTAGGCCGATACCAGCGCCAGCAGCACAATCAACAGCCAGGCGTTGGCATTGAACAAATCCGGCATGTAGGTGTTACCCAGGTTGGCAATCGCCGACACAGCCGGGTAGACACTGCCGTACGTTAATCCAAAAAGAATGGCGCCTACCAGAAAACCGAGCATTCCGGGAATCAGGTAATCTACATTGCCCTGGCCGCCACCGGCGGCACACGTGCCCGGTCAGAAGCCGGCCCAGGCCATCCCCACCCCAAATATCAGGCCGCCAATCAGGTTGCCGACAATGTAGGTGGGGGTGGTGCCGGTGAGCGTGACCATCCCCAAATCCTTGAGCAGGTAGATACCCGCCGCACCGACCACAATCGCGGTGAGCATAAATTTCAGCACGGCCAAATCAGTAAAGCGGAACACGTTGACAATTTTGGCGTACTGCGTGAGCCGGACTTTTTGCAAAATCCAGCCGAAGATGAGGCCCACAATCAGGGCGGCAATCATATCGTACATGGTTAGTACCTCTTTCCGTAGATGAACATGGCAGTGACAATGCCGGAGGCAAACATTCCGGCGATGAACAGGTAGGCGGCGGGCGCAAGCTGCACCCCGCCAGAAATTGCCAGCCCGCTGGTGCAGCCGCCGGCAATGCCCGCGCCGTATTCCAGCAAAATGCCGCCGGCAAAGAGCGCGGCCCATCGTTTCCAGCGGTTAGGGCCGAACATGGCAATCCACTGGTCGTCAGACACGGCGCGCCATTTGAAGGTGCCGGATGCCAGCGCCGACAACATCGAACCCAGCATGATGCCGATGAGCATTATCACGCCGAGACTGAGGCCGGCAGGCATGACAAAATTCCAGTACATGTTGTCGGCCAGGGCCGGTGACACGGCCTGCATCACGGCCCCGCCGATGTTTTCAAACGCGCCGGACGCGCCAAACAGCCGGTCCGTGAACAACAGCGCGCCAATGCTGAGCAGACCCAGCGCCACGCCGCCCGCGTACGGCGACCACTCGGGCGCTTTGAGCCAACCGATAATTTTTTGCATGAGTCTTCTCCCGTTACATTTCATTGGCTAGGGCCAGCAGCAGCTCCCGGTCATTGGGGTTGAGTTGTTTGATGGATTGGGCCAGCTTCAAATCCAGCCGGCTCACCGCGCGGAGCAGTTCCGCGCCCTGCTTCTCGTCGCTCAGAATCTGGTTCAGGTCACGCAGCAGGCGCTTGTCGGCGCGGGTTAATTTGGGCCACAGCCGCCGCAGTTCCGGGCTGTCTTCCAGCGCGGCGGCCAGTTGGGCCGGGCCGGGCAGGGCGGCGGAGTCCGGCTCGGCGGGGGAGTCATCACTGCCGGCGCGGCCTGCTTCCAAAACCGCATCGGAGACTACGGTCACGTTGTTGTTGACCCAGGCGGCAATCACGTTGCCCCAACCTTCCCACGTCCAGGCGGTGATGAAAAAGGCAACGCCCACCCCCACAATCAATAAAATGAGGATGATGTTGGCCCAGTTTTCAACCAGCGGTTTGGGCGCGGTTTGTTCGGCGTAAATCAGGTTGAAATCAATTTCCTCGCCGCCGAGCGGGGCCGCCACGCCCGTGACTGGGCCGCTGCTGGTGGTAGAATCTCCGCCGCCGGACGAATCATCGCCGGAGGAGCCGGAATCGCCGCTGGAACTGCCGGTGGAGCCGCCGCTGCCCAGCTCAACCCCCAGCGCCGAAGCGTAAATGCCGGCCCGTTCGGTCAAATCCTGCGGGTGGCAGCCCTGGCAACTGGCGGCTACATCTTCCAGCGGGGGAACCAACCCCTCGTGGGCAGCCTCTTTTTCCGTGGCCTGCACGTTGCCCGCGTGGCAGAACTCGCAAAAATCACCAAAGGCGTGCTGGGTGTGCCAGTCGCCCTTGGTGTTGACCGGGTCCTGGCCCTGCGTTTCGTGGCAGGTTTTGCAGGACGACGCCGACGAGCCGCACTGGGCCTGTGCGGGGTCGGGAATGGAGAAAATGAGGCCCACCAACACCAGCGTGAAACTGGCGAAGAGCAGGAGTAAAACTTTGTTGGATTTCATCGGGATTATCCCTCTCCTTGAGTAAAATAAATGGCGTTTGCCAAACTGCTTTGCTCGGACAAATTGGTGTGCATCACACTGCGCATAATATCCAGCGCCGCCAGCACCTCGGGGTAGACCAGGCTGTAGTACACAAACGTGCCTTCGCGCTCGGTGGCAACCAGCGAACGGTCCCGCAGTATTTTGAGGTGACGCGAGACCGTGGCCTGCGGCAGTTGCAGGCTGCCTACCAGTTGCGACACGTGCTTGCGCCCGTCGCCCAGTTCGTACAGCAGGGCGATGCGGGTTGGGTCGGCAATGGCCTGGCACAGGGTGGCGTGCATGGCCCGTAATTCGTAATTCTTTGGCTTATCCATAAGCGCCTCTTATGAATATTCTAATATTCGGAAATGCGGATATATTCTGTGAAAAATATAACACGAATCGAGAATTCGCGTTAGTGACATTTGTCACATCTTTGGGGTTACATTTGTCAGGGGGCTGGGGCAAAACTACAATTTTCTAACGGAATCGCCAACGCGGATTGTACCGGGTTGCACCACTTTGGCGTTAATTCCACGCAAATGAAGCTGCCGCCCCACCGCTGAATTCACAAATTTTGCCGCATCCTTGCCAAAGCGCTGCGCAAACTTTTGGCATCCGGTGTGGGGTACCGCCGTAACCTCGATGATGCTTGTACCCACGGCCAGCCGGGTTCCCGGCGGCAGGTTGTCTGCGCTCAAGTCCAGGTCAATAAATAGCTGGTCTCCGGCCAGTTGCCACCGGTTTTTATCCTGCGCCAACAACGCGATTGTCCGTGAATTCATCATGTTGATTTGCATTTCCGGGTGAGCCGAACCATCCGGGGTTTGGGCGCTGCCGCGGGCGCGCCAGTTATCGCCCACCAGACCTTCGAGCACATCAAGTTGGCCTTCGAGCAGCACTTCGCGCTCGTTTGTTTTGGGCCGCCGCACTATCATTTGTAGCACCCCTTCATCTTTGGGCGATTGGCGGATTGAGTCCAGTCCTGCTTCAAGTTCTGCCATCGTCAAATGTTTTATTTGTGCCATCAATTTTTCTCCATCGTGTTAAATGTTTAGTCTGACCGTGATATTTATCTGCGTTCAGGGAAGAGGCTCCTGTTGCGTTGTGCAGTGAATGCCGCCGCCGCCCGCCGCAATGGCATCAATGTTGAGTTGCACGATTTTACGTGTTGGGAACAGGCGGCCCAGCGTTGCCCGCGCCTTGTCATCCGCGTCACTGTCGCCAAATTCAGGCGCAACCACAACCCCGTTTGCCACGTAAAAATTTACATATCCGGCTGCAAAATCGTCACTGGCATACTTGGGGCGGATGCTCTGCGGCCCTTCCAGGACGACCACATCCAGTTGATTGCCGGCAGCGTCTGTGGCTGATTGCAGCAGTTCAAGGTGAACGCGGGTGACCTCGTAGTCGTAAAATCGGGGATCATTCTCCAAATGGGCCACTACCACGCCTGGCCGAACAAAGCGGGCGTAAAAATCTGTGTGACCATCGGTAATATCCTGCCCGCTAACGCCCGGCAGCCAGATGATCTTGCGCAGCCCCAGCAGATTCTGCAACTCGGTCTCACAATCTTGCCGGCTCACACCGGGGTTGCGGTTTGGATTGAGAACACAGCTTTCAGTGATGATGGCTGTGCCCTGCCCATCCACCTCAATCCCGCCGCCTTCAAGCACCAGTTGCGTGTTCAACAACTCTGCCCGGGTGTGCTTCGCCATAAATTGAGCAACCTTTGCATCACTTTGGTGGGTCTGTTTTTCTCCCCAACCATTAAAGTTGAAGTCTACCGCCCCAACTCCGCCATTCTGATTTTGCACGAATGTGGCCCCGGTGTCGCGCACCCACAAATCGTCAAGCGATGTTTTGAGCAGTTCAACGTTCTGCCCGCACTTTTTCCGGGCAATATCGTAATCTTCTTGATTCACCAGCATCACAACCGGCTCATATTTGGCGATAGTTCGGGCGATTGCAGCCAGGTTGTCCTGCACCGCAGGCGCAAGCCTGCGACCCCAAATCTCTTCGCCGGCGCAAAACGCCATCCACGTGCGTTTGTGCATGGCTGATTCGTCCGGCATGAACCAGCGGCTGCCTGCCGGTTTTGCAGAACCCTGATTGCCGGCCCCGCCGGTTCCGCAGCCCGCCAGAAAAAACATGGCAACTGCGCCGGATATTTTCAGGAATTGTCGTCTGGAATTCACGTTGGTTACTGTACCACAAAACGACACCTGTGAAAAGTGGAATTCTGCTTAGAATGGCAGGCACCTCTCTGTTTCACTATTTGAAAAAAATCCCCTTGAAATCCTGTTTTTGTTGGTTATAATGTAATCACACTATCCCAATTCCCCAAGTCACTCCATCATTTGAAATATTGTTGTCCACCGCCGTCATTCGAGGAGGAATGAATATCGCCGTTTACATGCACACGCCCGTTGTGGCGCGAGATTCGCGCCCCCAAAAACAGTTAATCGGTTCGGTACAGCGCGCGCTGCGCATTCTGGAACAGGTTGCCGCCTGCCCCGAAGGATTGACAGCCAAGCAGGTGGCGCTGAAAATGCAGCTCAACCTGAGTACCTGCTACCACCTGCTCAACACCCTGGAACACGAAGGCTATCTGGTGAAAGAGCCGGACACAACCTGTTTCCGCGTCAGCGGAAAAATTGGATTTGCGGTGTTTCAGCAGGCATCGCCGGCCCAACTGGTGCAGCACCTGACCCCCCACGTGCAAACCCTGCAGGAAATCACCGCCGAAACCGCCTACCTTTCGGTGTGGGATGGCCGCGAAATCACGCTGTCGGCCATTGTTGAAGCGCCGCAAACCGTGCGGGTCAAATCGCTGACCATTGGCGAAACCGGCGCCAATCACGCCAGCGCGTTGGGCAAGGCCATTTTGGCTGCGCTGCCCGATGCGGAACTGGCCCGCTACTTTGCCAATCGCCCCCTGCCCGCATTTACCCCCAACACCGTAACCACGCTGGAGCAGTTGCGCACCGTGCTGGCCGATGTCCGGCAGCAGGGATACGCGCTGGATTGCGAAGAATTTATGCCGCAGGTAACCTG
>RFJF01000425.1 GCA_003695455.1 Chloroflexota bacterium | reverse complement strand
GTTCACGTACCCGCGTTACACTTTGTTTAGTCAACCAGAAACCTGTGATATAATATGTAGTGTGCAGCGTGCCGTGAAGATGACGATGACGCACAAAATCCAAAGTTCACGTTCTCCCAAATCACCATTTCTTTTATCACATTTACCCAAAGGGGCAACTGATATGCGCGTTTTAGTAGTGGAAGATGAAGAACGCATTGCGCGTTTTGTTAAAGTTGGATTGGAAGAAGAAAGCTATGCCGTAGACGTAGTACACGACGGCTCGGCGGCGCTGGATTGGGTAGCCGGAGCCACCTACGATGTGATTTTGCTCGATGTGATGCTGCCCGGTCTGACCGGCATTGAAGTGTGCCGCATTATGCGGGAACGGGGCATTGCCACCCCCATTTTGATGCTGACCGCCCGCGATGAAATTGACGACCGGGTAGCCGGATTGGATGCCGGCGCCGATGATTATCTGCCTAAACCGTTTGCCTTTAAAGAGTTGCTGGCCCGTATCCGGGCGCTCATTCGGCGTTCGTCCGGCAGCGAGAAAATGGAAACGGTGCTTGAAATTGCAGACCTGAAGCTGGATACCGTGACCCACGTGGCCACCCGCAACGGCCGGGAAATTGAACTGACGGCCAAAGAATACGCCCTGCTTGAACACCTGATGCGCAACCCGCGCCGGCCCATTAGCCGCACGCTCATCCGCGAGGCGGTGTGGGGGTATGATTACTACGGCGCTTCAAACGTGGTAGACGTTTACGTGCGCCACCTGCGCCAAAAAATTGAAATTGACGGCGAACTGCCCCTGATTCACACGGTACGCGGCATCGGTTACAAAATAGACGATATGGAATGAATATCCGTTTACGTTTGACCCTGTGGTACACCGCCATTTTTTCGCTGATTTTGCTGATTTTCAGCCTGGCCGTTTATGTGGGGTTATCCAGAAACTTGTTCAGCACCGTGGATAACCACCTGCAACGGGAAGTGGGCGAAATTTTGGGGAATCTGGATATTGAACTGGACGATGATTTGGAGGTGTCTGACCGGGAGGGCCGCCAAACCGAGTTCAAGTTGACCTACACGCCTGAAGAAGGCGTGTTTTGGCGTATTTTTGATGCCAACGGCAACACGTTGGTTGACCCCGGTTATCTGGACGGCGCCCAATTTGAAGCCGACCTGTCTAACCACGAATTTGCCCAGCTTGAAAACGCCACGCTGGCCAACGGCACCCCCATCCGGCTGTACACCGCACCCTTTGTCATTGAAAACCACAGCGCCGGCGTGATTCAAGTAGCCGAAAGTTACCGGCACATTCAGGATGTGCAAACCCAGCTTATTTTCCTGTTGTTATTTGGAATTCCGTTGACATTGTTGGCCTCCAGTGCCGGGGGGTGGTTTTTGGCTTCCAGCGCGCTGGACCCCATTGACGGCATTACCCGCGCCGCCCACAAAATCAGCGCCCATGACCTTCACCAACGGCTCAACCTCAACTTGCCCAACGATGAAGTGGGCCGGCTGGCCAGCACTTTTGACGAAATGCTGGAGCGGCTGGAAACATCGTTTGAACAGCAGCGCCGCTTCATTGCAGACGCCTCGCATGAAATGCGCACCCCGCTGACCATTTTAAAGGGTGATGTTGATGTGGCGCTGGCTCGTCCGCGCAGCGCAGAATCTTACCGCCAAACCCTTGAAATGGTCAACCAGACCACCGACGGCCTGATTGCACTGGTACAGGAACTGCTGTTGCTGGCCCGCTCAGACAGCAACCATTCGGCGTTAAAGCTGGACCGTTTCAACCTGTCCAAACTTCTCACCGATTTGGCAAGCGGGTTAATGCCCAAAGCCGTCAAAAAACACATGGCCCTCAATCTTGACATCCCGGAAATAATGGTCATGGAAGGCGACAAAGTAAAACTGCGCCGCCTGTTTATGAATCTCATTGATAATGCGATAAAATACTCCAACCCCGGCGATTCAGTGACCGTGCGGGCCAACGTGCAGGATGGACAAATCCGGGTTGATGTATCGGACACCGGGCCGGGCATTGCCCCCGAACACCTGCCGCATCTGTTTGACCGCTTTTACCGGGTTGACAAAGCGCGCTCCCGCATTGAGGTAAGCGGGCAGAGCAGCGGCGCCGGGCTGGGGCTTTCGATTGTGCAGTGGCTGGCCGATATTCACCATGGGCAGGTAACCGTTGAAAGTACAGTGGGCCGTGGCACCACCTTTACCGTGTGGCTGCCCCAAAAACAGAGTCAACCGTTATTTGACGATTTGGAGTCAAACGGAGTAAAGTAGATGAAAAATCTGGGTTTGATTTTGGTGGGAGGTATTACCGTGCCCGTTCTGTTGCTGGTGGGGGTATACATCCTCTGGCCGCAACGGGTTGCCCCCCAACCCAAATATGTCATTTCAATTGATGAGGAATTACACGAATACGAAGATGACCTGGCCAAACGCGAGGCCGAGTTCCAGCGCCAGTTGGCAGAACTCCAGCAGACGCTGGAGCGGGAACAGACCACGTTTGAGGCCAACACCGAAGCCTGGCAAACAAAAATGGACCAGGCACAAAATCAACTTGATATGCTGGAAAGTCAGGCGCAAACCCTTGAGCAAGAATTGTTTCGGCTGGAAATTACCCGCACCAACCAAACCGCAAATTACCAATCGCAACTGAGTGAAACCCGGCAGCAGTACGAAACCCGCATTGCCGAATTGCAGCAGGAACTCAAAACCGCGCAGGAACGGCTTGCCGAACTCAAGGCCCAACTGCCAAAATAAATCAGAAAACCGTTCAACAGATGTGCAACGTGCAGAAGAATAATCAATAATGAAACAGTTTCATCAATTCACCAATGTCAGCCTCATTATCACCATTCTTGTTATCATTCTGGGATTGTTTGGGCTGTCAACAGTTTTTGCCGCATCCGGCCAGCAAGTCAATTTGCTGGCGCCCCAGGTTAATGTTGAAGCTACCGTCAAAGCGCTTCAGTTGGAAAACCGGGAAAGCAAACTTGAAGATGCGTCTGAAGAACGCATCAAAGTCATCAAAACAGAAATTGATGCGGCTTCACGCTCGCTGCGGGAATTTGAAGAAAAAGCGGCTACCCAAACCGCGCAGCAAACCGAACAGCTTTCTGCCCTGCAACAGCAGGTGATTGACAAACGCGCCACCGTGCAAAGTGTTGAGGCCGGCATTTTGCAGCTTCGGCAAAGCCAGCTCAAGGACGAAGAGGCGTTTAACAACAATATGGCCGCATTAAACGGCGAGTTGGGGTCTCAGGTTGCAGAACTTACCAGCAAACTGGCGGCCGTCAACAATGAAATCTCTAACATCAAACTTGAGCTTACGCGGGCCGGCCTGTCTACGCCGGAAATCCCCGGTGTGCGGTTGAGCCGCGAAGATTCTCTGCCCCCCAGAATCAGCAGCGGCAACAGCGAGTCTGGCAGCAGCAGCGGCGCGGTGTCCGGCAAACGCGGCGGAGATTCGGGTAGCAGCGACAGCAGCAGCGATTCGGGTGATGACCACAGCGACGACGACCACAGCGACGACGATAAATAAGCTCTGCCAACCTGCGCGCGGCGTGAATTGACCCCGGTTAGCCTACAGTGTACAATGCCTCTCAGTAAATTTTCAGCTGAGGGCATGATGGCCGCTATCTTCTCCAAACAAATTCCCCACAAATTCTCACCCCTTGTTTTTGGCTTGCTGATTTGGCTGGCGGTTGCCGGCTGTGCCGGCCAGCCGGCAATTTCACCGCAAACTGCCAACCCTGAAGCCAATGATACTTCCACCGCCGGTGACAATGCAATCAGTGGCGAAACTTTGCATCTGGCGTGGACCTACCAGGCAAACGGCTCTATCAACGATTCTCCGGTGCCGGTGGGTGATGTGGTGGTGGCGGGGCCGGTAGGCGGACCGCTGCTGGCGCTCGATGCCCAATCCGGTGAATTGCGCTGGCAGTACAAGCCGGAAGGCCGGCTGTGGGAGCGGGCGGTTGCCGGCGCGGAAAATTTGGTGATTGTTGGCTCTGAAAATGGCGTGCTGACGGCGCTTGACGTTGCCACCGGAGAACCGGTCTGGTCGGTGGATGTGGGCATTAACGTGCAAATGGCGCCGCTGGTAGCGGGCGATGTCATTTACGTACCCACAACCTTTGTTGGGCCTGGCATCAAGGCCAATCCGCAGGGCCACGCCAAATTACTGGCCCTGAACGTAGCCGACGGCACAGAACGCTGGTCGGCAGAAACAGAAAACTACATTTTGCAAACGCCGTTTGCCACCGCCGATACCGTTTACGTGGGCGGCAGCTACCAAAACCCGGCGGTTGAAGTAGACGAAGGCGGCCCCATGCGGGTGTACGCCTTTTCCGCCGAGGATGGCAGCCGGCGTTGGGTGTACGAAGCCGAAGACGGCTTTGTGAAAGCCATTTATGCCAATGACGATGCGGTAGCCTACATTGCCTATCAGGATTTTGCCAACGTGCTGGATGCCGCCAACGGTTCGCTGCGCTGGCGCAAAGATACCGGCAACTGGGTTCCGTCGTTGTCCGGCAGCGGCGACACCGTTTATTTCAGCTCGGCCAACACCGTGATTCACGCCCTTAACACCACCACCGGCAAAGTTAGCTGGAAGCACAACATTGGCGGCGATACGTTCAATTACGGACTGGGCGCGCCGGTCAGGCAGGGAGACACCCTGTACGTGCTGAGCCAAAGAGGAGGTATACTGGCGCTCAACGCCGCCGATGGCTCGCAGGTGTGGAAGTTCTCCAGCGGCATTGTTGGCTCGCGCGATGGCCTGAGCGTGAACGGCCACTGGATTTACATTGGCGACGCCGACGGCAACATTTACGGTTTTACCG
>RFJF01000424.1 GCA_003695455.1 Chloroflexota bacterium | reverse complement strand
GGGAATACCGATGCCGGTATCCCACACTGTAAAATTAATGGCCTGCCGTTCCGCATCGGCAATTACCTCAAGCCCAACGGTACCGCCTTCGGGGGTGAATTTTACGGCGTTGCTCAACAGGTTGACCAGCATCTGTTTCAGCCGGCGCTCGTCGGCTTTCAGGGCGACAGCCTGATTATCAATTTTAGACAGTACTTTGATTCGTTTTTTGTGGGCGGTTTGTTTGATGAATATCAAACTGGCGCTGCACACTTGCTGAACTGAAACCGGTTCTGTCTGCAATTCCAGCTTGCCGGCTTCGATTTTGGACAGGTCCAGAATATCGTTGATGAGCGCCAGCAGGTGGCGACCGCTTTCTTCAATATTTTTGAGCGATTGGTGTTGTTTCTGGTTTAGCCCGCCGTACATCTCTTCTTGCAGGGCTTCTGACATGCTGAGTACCGCGTTAAGCGGGGTGCGGAGTTCGTGGCTCATTGACGCCAGAAACTCGTCTTTGAGCCGGGCCGCCCGCGAGAGTTGGGCGTTGGCGGCGCTCAACTCGGCGGTGCGTTCTTCTATGCGGCGGGCCAGTGTGGCCCGCGATTTTTCCAGCGTCTCTTCCATGCGTTTCCGCTCGGCAATTTCCTGCTGGGCCTGCTGGTACAGCCGGGCATTTTGAATGGCGCTGGCGGCCTGGCTGGCCAGCAACTGGGCCAGCGTGATTTCCTGGTTGGTAAATGTTCGCGCCACCTGGCTGTCGGCAATTTCAACGTAACCAATATCGTGATCGCGGAAGACCAGCGGCAGCACCAGTAAGGATTTGATGTTTCCGTTCAGCGGCGCTGCAGGGGTGGCGATGACTTGTTGGTATTCACGCCGGTGCAGCACTTCTGCCGCCAGCGATTCATCAGCCAGTGAGCCGGCAGTCCACCAGTCATCCGGCCCAAATTTGGCAGATACCGACGCTGTGCCGGTGTTGTGGTCCCACTCTGAAATGGCGCATCCTTCAACGTTGAGCATATCTACCATTTCGCTGGTTACGGTGTGCAGCACGTATTCCAAATCAAGGCTTGAGGCAATGGCTGCGCCGGCGTACTGCAAAGCCAACAACTCCTGATTAAACTTGAGAATGCGGGTTTCGGCCTGTTTTCGCTCTTCGATGACCTGTTTGAGAAGATTATTTGAATAAGACAAGGCCGCGGTGCGTTGGGCTACGCGTTCTTCCAATTCATCGTACGCTTGTTGCAACGCGGCTTCGTAGCGTTTGCGCTCGGTCACGTTGCGGGCAACCACCACCAGCTCAACGTCATTGGCCCCGCCGGCACGCACGCCGCGCACGCTGGATTCAAGCCAGACATACGAATCATTTTTGTGCTTAAAACGAACGGTGAACACGGCTTCGCTGGCGGGGTCCAGCACCGGCGGATTCATCTGCTCGATTTCTGCCCGGTCGTCAGGGTGAATCAGTTCGTACAGCGAATGTCCCAGTAGTTCCTGAGGCGGGTATCCCAAAATAGGCAGGCTGGCAGCCGACACATATGTGAGTGTGCCATCGGGCGTAAGTTTGGTGATCAAATCGCGGGCGTTTTCTGCCAGGGTGCGGTGCCGTTCTTCGCTTTTGCGCAGCGCTTTCTCCATCCGGATACGGTCGGTGATGTCTGTGCCGTACACGTTTACGTAGCCCTGATTGACCAGCGGCACAAA
The DNA here is from genome assembly GCA_003695455.1 of Chloroflexota bacterium. Taxonomy (GTDB): domain Bacteria; phylum Chloroflexota; class Anaerolineae; order 4572-78; family J111; genus J095. Next base: position 1,790 of record RFJF01000424.1, on the reverse strand, counting down.
CATACAGGTGTAAATTTTATGGCCGTTCTGGTACTCCACCTCGGTGCGGTGATTGGTTTGCAACACCTGTCTGACGGTGTTGTGCCAACTCACAGGTACGTCTGGATTGGTTTGGCCCGGATGGTCTTGCAGCAACTCTAACCCGGCAAGATTGCTGTACAAAAGTTCGCCGCCGGCGGAAATACGCAAAATTGGGTGCGGGGCTTCAATGGGAAAACGGGCCAGCGCGTTGATCTTTTCTTCGGCCCGTTTCAGGTGGGCCTGAGTTTCAATCCGGGCAATGAGTTCGCCTTTGTTGAACGGCTTCACCAGAAAATCGGCGGCGCCCAGCGAGAACGCCTTCACCTTATCCTGCACCCGGTTGATGGCGGTTACCACAATTACTTTGATGTGTGCGGTGGCCGGGTTGGATTTTACGTGTTCCAGCACCTCAAATCCGTCGATTCCGGGCATCATCAAATCAAGCAGAATGATTTCTGTGTCCGGGTTTGTTTCCAGATGCGCCAGCGCCTCTTCTCCGGACAACACTGTGGACATTTGATAATTCTGCCGCCGGAGCAGGCGTACAATGAATTGTCCGGTTTCAGTTTCATCGTCAACAATCAGTATTTTTATGTTTTTGTTGTTATCTGCGCTAACGGTAGGTAACATGGCTGCGGTTGCTCATTCCTTTTTTCGCTGAAATGTGAGCAGGTAATTCACGTGGTGGTTGCCCGGCAGGCCCAGCCCGCTGACTTCATCGCTGGATGCGCCGTCTACGTACACGCTGTAGGTGCCTTTATCCATAGGGCCGTACATGGGCGCGTTGGCCGCAAATTCCGGCGCGGGTTTGTTCTCGGTGACGAGTACATTTTTGCCGTCGGCCCAGGCCATTATTACCGGCTGGCCCACAATCCGCTTGCCCTGCTCATCCAGCACTTCTACAAACACGTGGTGCATGCCGCTTGATTGCGAGTCGTCCTGATATTTGGCCGACACCAACCGGAACACCACACCGTCTTTGGGCTGGCCCGGCTTGAGCTTGATTCCCAGTTCATCCAGCCGGGGGTCCCAACTGGCGCCACCCTTTTTGGTGGTACTGCCGCCGCTTGCCGGCGGCGGAACCGGGGTGGAGGTGGGCATTGCCGTAGATTGCGGGGTGGGTGATGTTTCTGAAATGCGCGATGTTTTGACGTTGCGCTGAAAAGTGAGCTGGTAGCTCACGTGGTGTTTGTCCGGCAGCCCCAACCCGGTGACGATGTCGCTGGGCGCGCCGTCTACGTAAACTTTGTAGGTTCCGTCATCTTTGCTGCCGTACAGCGGGGCGTTGGCGGCAAATTCCGGGGCGGGTTTGTCTTCGGTGACCAGGGGGGTTTTGCCGTCGCGCCAACTCAGCATCACCGGCTGGCCCACAATCCGCTTGCCCTGCTCGTCCAGCACTTCTACAAATACGTGATGCAATCCCTGCGCTTCCCATTCGTTTAAATATTTGGCCGATACCAGCCGGAACACGTCCTGTTCCGGCTCTTCGCTGGCCGGGATGAGTTTGACGTCTGCGTCGCTCAAGCGCGAATCCCACGTGACGGTGACCACCGCCGGCGGGGCCGGGGTGGAAGTTTCAGCCGGCGCATCCGCGGTGGGAGTAGCGGCGGGCGCAGGCGGCGCGCTGGTTGCCGTGGGGGTGGGCGCGGGCAGGTTGACCGCCGCCGGAATCACATCCGGCTGGCCCGGCGCGGGGAGTTCCGGCAGGGTGTTGCCCAACTCGGCCACCAGCCGCCCCGTCTTTTCAAACAGCGACAACCCCCACTCGC
>RFJF01000423.1 GCA_003695455.1 Chloroflexota bacterium | reverse complement strand
AGCAAATGGTTCCCAAGAAATTCACAGTCAATAACTTCAGCAGAAATAGTTTCTAAAGCTCCGTTTGGTTCTGTGCTAAAATGTTCCGCCCTGATGCCCAGGATAATGTTGTCATAATTATGGGAGCCAACTCCATCCAATAGTTCTTCCGGAACCCCCAGATTAACGCCGGGTGCAACAAATCTGCCATCTTTAATTTGCCCGCTGATAAAATTCATGGGCGGGCTGCCGATAAAACCGCCTACAAACAGATTTGCCGGCCAGTTATACACCTCCGCAGGGGTGCCAATCTGTTGAACACGCCCTGCATTCATGATGACAATGCGGCTGGCCATGGTCATGGCTTCGGTTTGGTCGTGGGTAACATAGATGATGGTGCTGTCTAGCTGCTTATGTAATTTAGTTAATTCCCGGCGTGATTGGGCGCGTAATTTCGCATCTAAATTACTTAAGGGTTCATCCATTAAAATAACATTTGCTGAGCTTACAATGGAACGGCCAAGGGCAACACGCTGGCGTTGCCCCCCCGATAAATTACTGGGATAGCGGTTCAACTGGCCTTTCAACTCCACAACATCGGCGGCTTTCATTACTTTATTATGAGTTTCATACACGTCTTTATGTTGTACTGTCTGGCTAAACGCCATGTTTTGGTACACCGACATATGCCCATAGAGCGCGTAATTTTGAAAAACCATTGAAATATCCCGATCTGCCGGGGCAATATCATTAATACGCTCGCCGGACAAAATCATATCCCCACTGGTTATTTGTTCAAGCCCGGCAATCATACGCAAGACCGTGCTTTTTCCGCAACCGGAAGGGCCGACGAACACGATAAATTCTCCATGTTCAACCTCAATATTGAAATCAAAGACGGCCTGAACCCCACCGGGATATATTTTGTTTACATTCTTCAAGACCAATTCTGCCATTAGGAATACCTTTACCTTTGCAATAGAGATAAATCGATATTATGTTCCACAATGAATTTTTGTCGCTCATGAGAAAGTTTAATGCAAATTATTGAACCAACCAGGGCCGATATACCGGTTGCAATCAGCAACGCCGCCGAGATGAACTTGACAGACCCTACAATCTCTTCCGGCATCCACAATAAACGGGCAAACTGAAATAAAGCCAGAGCAATCCCAACATATCCCCAAAAAGAGGAATACGATTTCTGGCGCACAGCCATGAGAAAACCGACCAGCGACAGCACAATATTCACCATAATGAAAATACCGAGCCGAACGTTCACATTCATACTGTTTATATAAAAAATGGTGAAAAGCGTAAGCCCGCCAATATAAAAGAAAATCAATTGTTGGCTGAGCGTATTTTCCAGATACAATCGCATTTCAGAGGTTTTCATATCAGTTTCCTCACAAGCGGGTTTCCATCTTTTAGTCTTTGAATAAACGTTATAATTGCAATCACGGTGAACCCGGCCAGCAGCACTATCAAAATAGAGTGCAAGACAAGAGCGGCATTAAACGCAAATGTGGAAGGCACGTAATCTTCCATTGTTGAGAAATCCAGGGCAAGGTAGTTTTGCTCATATTTTGGAATGACTCTGAGTATATTTATGGAATTCAGGGAAATATAGACTGTCGTACCAACTGCCAGGGCCAGGCCAACTAATCCCGGCCGATATTTGTGCAGGTCAAATACGAGCAAAGCCAGGGCCAAACAGACAAATATAATGGCCAGGTTGAAGGCTTCTTTATTGAAAACCTGCAATTGTTTGTAATAGTCAAACATTTCAGGCGTACCGTCATAAAACAAGATGTAGTATTGGGTCATAAAGCCCAGATAGAGTACAAAAAGGGCGATGCACACCGTTTCTACGGCATAAACCAGTATGGATTGGGCTTTCATTAGATAATTTTTCACAATGCGCCTCCGGTGATAAACTTCTCTATGGTGAGCCGAAGGCCCTGAAAACCGTTCGGCTCACCGTGGAACAGGCGAGGGAGAAAGTGGATTTCTCCCTCGCTCAATCAGCAAACTACTGCCCGGCACCACCCGTCATACGATCATAAGCAGCGCGATAGACCTTGACATAGTCTTCTATGCCGGCATCCATATACATTGCTTTCAAATCTTCAACACTATCAACGGCCGTATCGGCGCCGGTGATAAACAGGAAAAGCTGATCGGTTAGTCCTTCATTAATTGCCAATTGTCCCAGTTTGGCAACATCTTGTTCGGTCAAGGAAAAGACCGGCGGAACCAGGCGGAACAGCGGATTTTCAGCTTCGTAGGAGGTGGTAACAACCCCTGCGTCAATCCAAATCTTCCATGATTCCATCCCCCGGTTTTTAGTCGTTTGTAATTCGAAGCCAATTTCTTTCTGGTAGCCAATGGGAATTTGTGACCCAATGAAATCGCGCAAGTAACCGGACATATCGCAGTTCTTCAACTCACAAGAGCCGTCTATCAGCCACTGGCTAAACTTGGGATATTCGGTTCCGTCGGGAGCCACAAATACTTCACCTTCAACCAGACCATACGGCGGCCCATAATTCTGAACAACATGCCCTTCTTCAGTAAAGAAGTAATCAAAGAGCTTCAGGGCCGCATTGATTTCCTCCGGTGAGGCAGCGGTAGAAATTGCCCAGCCGTCCGGTTTAATGACGCGGGTATTCTCCATGAAGTGGATGAATTCATTGGAACTACCAACGGTTGTGACCGGCGGCAGCATAGCAACAACATCCGGGTTAGCGGCGGTGGTGGAGGCAATCCAGTCCAGGGTCATAAAGCCAAACTGCTGGTGGCCTTCTACCTCATCCATGGTCAGCATAGGGTTGCGGAAGTTATCGGTTGTACTCAGGTCTGCAAATTCAGAATGAATAAGACCCTCAGCGTACAAGTCGGCCAAATAGCCAACCCCTTCCAGAAACTTGTCTTGCGCGTAAGAATATTGCAGTTCGCCATTCTCATCCAGATAGAAACGGGCCGTATAGGAGTCTGACCCGTGTACCCGTTGGCCGCCCCAATAGGTGATTAACCGCAGGACATCTTCCCGGTATTTTGAGAAACGGGTGAAGAAGGGAGAGATTTCCGCGCCCTCTACCACCTTGCCGGTTGTAACCTTGGTAAGCGTGTTGGGCGAAAGCTCCACTACGCGCCACAGGGCAACCAGTTCGTCAATGTCGTACATTGCCGTAGCGCCCAGGTACAGGTCAGACGGCTTTTCCAGGTCGGGGTAGGTTTCTGCAATGTAGGCCAGCAGGGTGTCTCGCGCCACATCACGGGTTAATTCGCCGCCTGCGGCTTCGTTCTGCAGGTCAATCACGTTGGTTGCATTACGATCCCAGTAGCCTTCGTAGGCGGGGGTCAGGGTTTTGGTTTCATCTTCCAGCGCTGCATCGGAGTCGAGCAAGGCCGTCACCCAGGTTTCGCGGGCCGGGAATACGCGGGCATAGTTGCCCAATTCTGCGGCATAGGGGACGAGGTAAATATTACCGTCATAGGCGGTGATTGCTTTGGCAATATTGGGGTTTTCTTCCAGATACGCGGCAAAGTTAGGCATTTGATCCAGATGTTCACTGAGGGGAAGCATGTATCCTTGTGCGCCATAGGTCATCAGAGCTTCCGCAATACCGCTGCCGCCAAATATAGTCGCGCCATCAAAGCCGGTTGCAGCGGAGACCTGGATCATTTCTGACGATTTTTGATCCTGGATCGTAACATCGTTTATTTTGATGCCGAGTTGATCTTCAATGTACTGCCAGGTTGGCTTGAGGGACCCCTGGGTAACAACGGTGCCATCGGGCAGTTCAAGCGGTGTTGCCTGTTGGTAGGTGAGGGTGCGTTGGTTGTTGCCCATGGCAAAGTTTATATCCAAAGAATCGGCCATTGCGGCTTCTTTTGCGGGTGCGGCTTCTTCGGCGGGAGCAGCTTCCTCTTTGGCAGACGCGGCTTCCTCTTTGGCAGACGCGGCTTCCTCTTTGGCAGGTGCGGCTTCCTCTTTGGCGGGAGCGGCTCCGGGGTCAGTTACGCCGCCGCACGCTGCAAAAGCGAATACGGTCATACTCGCCAGCAAAATTAACAGTAAACTTCTTGAAAACTTCTTCATTTCCTTCCTCCTTATATTGAGTGGAAAAAATATTAAACGAAACTTTTTCTGAACAATAGATAGATAGAATTTTTGAATTTTTTGGTGTAAAACCTCCTT
>RFJF01000034.1 GCA_003695455.1 Chloroflexota bacterium | reverse complement strand
TTCAGCAGGATGACAAGGGCAAAACCGCGCTGCCGCTGGTTGAACAACTGGTTGCGGCACCCATTGTGGTTGGACAGGTTCCGGCCGACCAGATTTTTGCGCTCAACTGGCTCATCAATCAGGCCATTGTTAAATTTGATGACAACAACTACCGTCTCTTTTCGCCGCTGCTGGAGAATTTTCTGGCCGAAAAATTGAATTTGTGCAGCCCTGCCGCGCCGGATACGCCTCCGCAGAGCACACCCAACCTGCTGCAAACCCTGCCGCCCAAAGAGGCCCGGCTGCTCAGTTACTTTCAGCAGAACAGCAACGTTCCCCTCAGCTTTGAGCAGCTTCTGACCGATGTCTGGCAGCAGCCGGATGCGTCGCCGCGCCGGGTGCAAGAGGCCATTCGTCGTTTGCGCAACAGCCTGCGCAAACAATCGCCGCCGCCGGGAACCATCAAAAGCGAACGCGGCGTGGGCTACCGGTTTGTTCCGCACCAAAACAACAATTAGCCCCAACCCGGCATTGCACGATTATTCAGCATGTGCTACACTTATCCAGGTTTCCAACAACTGTTTCCCACGCTCACCAAAATTTTCCGGCCATGCCGCGCTATTCCTCCGGCTGTCGGCCGCGCCCATCTGAAGGCAGAGGATTGCTGGGATGAAGCATCAACACGCAAACAAAAACAGCCCGGATAATTCAGCCGTGCTTTTGTCAGCCGGCGTTGGCGCCGCATTGTGGTGGCCGGCCCAGATTCCCACAGAAAACCTGTTCATCTGGCTGCTGATTGCGGTTATCGGCGGAATTTTGATGATTTTTGTGTTGATTACCTTTATTCTGCTGCCGCTGGCCCGGCGCAGCCGCAAAAAACCCCGCTCCGCTGCCCGCCCCCCGGTTACCACAGAAACCGCCCCCACCGGGCCGGAACCGGAGCAGCCGGCAGACCCCAATGCCACCGTACAAGTGCAGCCCGATGATACTGTCATCGAAGAAGCCTCTCCCACCGAACCGGTCATTACCGTGGCCCGGCCGCAAACGCTGCCCATATCCGGCGCGCGCCCGGAAGGCATCGGCTGGCAGATTGCCGGTGTTTCTGACGTGGGTCTCAGGCGTGAACTCAACGAGGACAGCCTGCTTATGCTGGAAACCGAATCGGACGAACTTGGCCCGCACGGTCTGTACGTGGTAGCCGATGGCCTGGGCGGTCACGAAGCCGGCGAGATTGCCAGCAAGCTCACGGTTGACACCTTAAAATCCCAGTTTGACGAACAACCACCCGCCGCCGCCGACGTGCCGTTTGAAAAATGGTTTCATGCGGCCGTGAACCGGGCCAACACTGCGGTGCTTGAATACCAGGGTGGGCACAAAGAGGCCGATAAAATGGGCTCCACGCTGGTGATGGCTCTGCTGGCCGGTGAAAACGCGCACATTTGCAACGTGGGTGACAGCCGCGCCTACCACCTGACCGCGCAGGAAATCAGGCAAATCAGCGTAGACCACTCGCTGGTGGAACGGCTGGTGCAAATTGGGCAAATCACCCGCGAAGAAGCCCGCGTTCACAAACAGCGCAACGTGGTCTACAGCATCATTGGCGATAAACGGCGGCTTGAGATTGGCACCTACCACATTTACCTGGCGCCCGGCGACCGGTTGCTGCTCTGCTCAGATGGCCTCAGCGGCATGGTTCCCGATGAAGCTCTGCTGCAAATCAGCCAGAGTGAACCGGACCCGGCCGATGCCTGCCGGCAAATGGTGCAGGCCGCCAAACTGGCCGGCGGCCACGATAACATCACGGCTATTGTCATCCAGATGAACGGCCGTTAGCCTCCACCCAAGTTGGCCCGCCGCGTGTTCAACCGCAACCACTTTTTCAACAGTCTGTTTCAATTGGCAAATCCCCTGCCTGCCGCCGTTATCAGTGCGGCCATCTACCTGTTTATTTTTACCCTGCCGTTTTTGCTGCCTCAATTTTATGCCACCAACCCACCGGTAGATTTCAGCAAGCTGACCGGCCACGCCGCCGGCTGGTTTCTGGCCTACGGGCTGGGCATTCTGGGGTTGTTTGCGCTCTATTTTCAACTGTTTGCCCAACTTGCGCCCACCACACCCGCGCCAAAACGTCCGCCAATCGGCCTGAAATTTGTGGCCGGCAGCGCCCTGATTTTTGGGGGCATCCTGATTTTCTCCTACCCGCTCACGGCCATTGACCTGTTCATTTACGCCATCCGCACCCGGGGCTGGGCGCTGTACGGCCTGCCGCCGCTGGCAACGCCGCCGCAGGCCCTGCCCGCCGCCGACCCGTGGTTGGGGCTGGCCGGCGAATGGGTGGATGCCC
>RFJF01000422.1 GCA_003695455.1 Chloroflexota bacterium | reverse complement strand
CTTGAGGAACAGGTTGAGCGAGACGGTGAGTTTTTCAAAATAGGTGTTGCCGCCTTCGGCGTATGCCATATCGTCAATGGTGGCATCTACCCGCAGCGCAGATGTTTCAAACGAGAATTTTTTGCCCGGCTCGGCCAAAATGGCTTCGGCCTGCGGGTTGGCTTCAATTTTTGCGCGGATGGTTTCATCGTTGTAGGCGTATTCGCTCATCACCGCCCGTGACAGGGTGGTGATATCGGTTTTGTCAAACAGCCCCACATCAAACGCAACCACTTGTTTGGGGCTTGTATTGGGAATGGCTTCCAGAATTCCCATCCCAAATTCTCCCAGAAAATCGTCGTCGTCCGTTTCGATGGTGGCAAATTCATCGTACATATCCTGGCCCAGCGTGTAGGTTCCGCTCCAGACCTTGATGGGCGCCGGGCCTTCGCCTTCCCACACAATATCCTGTTTGGTGGGCCGGCGGCGCGCTTCAAAGCGGCGTCTGCCAATAATGTACATAATTGCCAGCAACACCAAAAAGAGCAGACAGCACAGCAGATACGTTACCCACGAATACCCCCCGGCAGCCGCCGGCGGCGCGGCCGGGGCCGCGGGTTCAGCCGGAGCAGGTTCGGCGGCTTCACCGGCGGGCGGCTGGGCAGGCGGCGCTTCCGGCACCAGACCGCCGAGCATTTGGGCGCTGAAGGTGCCAATGGCCTGCGCCCGCGCCGGGTCATTCTGATATTTGGCGGCCAGTTCGCCCACCACATCTTTTATGGTTTCCTCGTTCCAGCCTTCGATGGATTTGAGATTCGTTGCCAGGCTGTTGATGGCCTGCGCCTCTGCACCGCGCCCGGCGGCTACGTACGCCGCGGAACGCTCGCCCAGCACCAAAATCTGGGTGCGGGAATCGAATGTTTTGAGCCGTTCTTTGGCAACACCCGGTTCCTGATTGACAATGTACGAATCAACCACCATAGCCAGGTAGTGTTTTTGATAGGCGTCGGTTAATTCACTGGGGTAGGCGCCGCCTTCGTACACCGGTGGATTCTGCCACACATATACTGTGGCCATCAGAATCCCCACAATTGCGCCCAAAACCAGGCCAATTAATATGCCAACAAACAGGCTTCTCCGAACCGCCTCCATGGGAGGTCTTGGTGATTCGCTCATTTTTCTCCTCGCGCCAGAAAAGGAAAATCAATCATCACGGATTGAAACTTAACATAAGTAAAATTGTTAACCCATCTTACCATATTCCAGAATTTAGTGCAAGGTAAAAAATCTGTTTCTACCCGCTAATTCAAGGTGATTCGCCGCACGGGCCATCAAAATTACATCTGAATTTACGCCGCCGCATTCATGTGCCGGCCGGCAAATTTAGCCCGATGCAATGACACTGCAATCCGGGTCAATTTTAAATAACCGCAACCTTTGGGGCCGCGCTCAGCAGGCGCACCCCGTTTTCTTCCACCAGCACCACATCTTCAAGCCGAACACCGCCCCAGCCGGGAATGTAAATGCCCGGTTCAACGGTCATCACCGCGCCGGCAGGAACTTCGTCCTGGTAGGTAAAGCTGTAGCGGGGGTTTTCATGGACGGCCAACCCCAGGCTGTGCCCCAGCCCGTGACCAAAATAATCGCCGTAGCCGGCCCGGTTAATCACATCGCGGGCCAGCGCATCAACCGCGGCGCCGCTCATGCCGGCCCGTGCGCCGTCAATGGCCGCCTGTTGCGCCTGCCGAACCGTATTCCACACCTCAAGGTAGCGCTCGCCGGCGGGCGCATCCAGACAAAAAGAGCGGGTAATGTCTGAGCAGTAGCCGTCAACCACGCAGCCAAAATCCAGGGTGATGGGTTCGCCGGCGCTGATTTTGCGCCCGGACGGATGGGCGTGCGGTTTGGCCGAATTTGGCCCGGACGCCACAATAGATTCAAATGAAAGCGCCTGCGCGCCGTGGGTGCGCATATAGCTTTCAAGCGCCCACGCCACCTCCAGTTCCGTCATCCCCGGCTCAATATATTCAGCGATGTACATGTAGGCTTCATCGGCCAGGGCAATGGCCTTTTGCATGGCGGCCAGTTCGGCAGGTTCTTTGCGCATCCGCAGCGATTCGACGGCGCCTTCGGTGGGAACCAGTTCGGCCTGCCCGTCCAGCGACTCCTGCCACGCCTGCAATGCGGCCACGCTCACGTCTGCGGCCTCAAAACCCACCCGCTTACCGGCTAACCCAAAATCGGCCAGCAGTTGGGGCATGGCTTTGGTAAAGCCGTAGCCCACTTCCAGCAATTCCCAATCCGGGCACTGCTGCCTGACCTGCTCGTAGTACCGAGAATCGGTAGCCAGGCCGTGGCGGGCGGCAGAAACAACCAGCACGCCGGCGCTGCCGCTAAAGCCGGACAGGTAGCGCCGGTTTTCCGGCTGGGTTACCAAAAAACCGTCCAGTTGAACCTCTGCCATTTTTTGACGCAAATTATCTACTCGCATGTTAATCCTCTTTTTAATTTTTTGGTATCTATTCAGCGTGGCTTAAATCACTCCACAGATGGACACAGATTTTCACAGATTAGAGTGATTTTTATGGTTTTTTACTTTATCTGTGTTCATCTGTGTAAATCTGTGGATTTTTTCCAAAGCGTTCAGTCACAAGGTGAATAGTTACATTTTTTGATTTTGCTAACGGATACTCCTTCTGTTTGACGCAAAATCTGGCCTGCGCCATTGCCGTTTATCGGTTTGTGGCAGGTGGCAAGGAGCAGGTTGCATATCGCCGGCCGCTTGTCACTGCAACCTGCCACCAGCACAATTGTACCCTGAAAAGGGGCAAATCAAAGGCAAATTGAGTGTGTGTCCGTTAGCAAGGTTTTTGGTAAAGAAAAAGGGAGCAGGATACCCCCCGCTCCCTTCCGGTTTTTTGTGTAATTACGCTGCCGCAACCACCGATGGACTTGCCTCTTTTGTGGCGGTTTCGGTATCGGGCAAACTGTTGAGGTCGGTCAATTCCTCGCAGTCCAGACATTGCGCCCACTGGCGATTTTTCTGCACCAGCAGCCCGCCGCAGTGGGGGCAGGGTTGCGGAAGCGGACGCTTCCAACTGCTCCATTCACATTCGGGGTAGTTGGTGCAGCCAAAGAAAACCCGGCCTTTTTTGGTGCGTCGTTCCACCAGTTCGCCGCCGCAGCCGGTGGGGCAGGCAATGCCCAGTTTGACCAGATGCGGCCGGGCATTGCGGCATTCCGGAAAGTTGGAGCAGGCTTCAAATTTGCCAAACCGGCCAAATTTAATAACCATCGGGTGGCCGCATTTTTCGCAGGCTTCACCGGTCGGCTGGTCGGCCACGCTCACTTCCGGCATGTGCGCTTCGGCGTGCTGCACAGCCTTTGAAAACGGCGAGTAGAATTCGCTCAGCACCGCTACCCATTCCTGTTCGCCGGTGGCAATGCGGTCCAAATCCTCTTCCATTTGAACCGTGAACTGTACGTTGAAAATATCCGGAAAGTACTCCACCAGCAGGTCGTTGACAATTTCTCCCAACTCGGTGGGGTACAGCCGCTTCTCAAATTTTTCAACGTAGCCGCGCTGCTGAATGGTAGAAATGGTGGGTGCGTAAGTGCTGGGCCGGCCAATGCCGTACTCTTCCAACGTTTTCACCAGCGATGCCTCGGTGTAGCGCGGCGGCGGCTGGGTAAAGTGCTGGTTGGGCAACAGTTCAAGCAGTTTGAGCGGGTCGTTCTGCTTGATGTCAGGCAGAAGCACATCCTCCGCAGAATCCGGGGCGGCGTCTTCGTCGCGGGTTTCTTCGTACACGGTCAAAAAACCTTTAAACCGCAAGCGCGAGCCGCTGGCTTGCAGTTGGTACGGCCACGATTCAACCGGCGCGTTTTTGGGACCGGCAGCCACTACCACGGTCATGGTATCGTACAGGGCGTTTGCCATTTGGCTGGCTACAAAGCGCTGCCAGATCAAACTGTACAACCGCATTTGGTCACGGCTGAGGTACTGCTTCACTTTTTCCGGTTCGCGCAGCACGCTGGTTGGCCGGATGGCCTCGTGGGCTTCCTGCGCGGTTTTGCTGCGGGTGTTGTACACCGGCGGCTCATCGGGAATCATTTCCGGGCCGTAGCGTTTGGAAATGAAGGTGCGGGCTTCTTGCTGCGCCTGTTTTGACACCGAGACGCTATCGGTTCTCATGTACGTAATCAGGCCGATGGTGCCGTCTGCGCCCTGTTCAATGCCTTCGTACAGTTGTTGGGCCACGCTCATGGTTTTGCGGGTGCCAAAGCCCAGCCGCCGCGAGGCTTCCTGCTGCAGCGTGCTGGTGGTAAACGGGGCGGCGGGTTTGCGCCGGCGCTCGCTTTTTTTGACCTCTGTGACCACGTACGCCGAAGTTTGCAGCGCATCAACAATGGCCTGCGTTTGAGCCTGATTTGCCAGTTCGATTTTTTCACCGTTTACCCGGCTGAGTTTGGCCCTGAATTGCGTATCCGGCTCTGCTTTTTTTGCCAGGTCGGCCTGAATGGACCAGTATTCAACCGGGTTGAAATCGCTGATTTCCTGTTCGCGTTCTACCACCAGCCGCAGGGCCACGCTCTGCACCCGGCCGGCGCTGGTTCTGCTGCGAACTTTGCGCCACAGCAGCGGGCTGATTTGGTAGCCAACCAGCCGGTCCAAAATGCGGCGAGCCTGCTGGGCATCCACCCGCTTGTGGTCAAGCTGGCGCGGATGGGCAAATGCGTCGGCTACGGCATCTTTGGTAATCTCGTGAAAAACCACCCGCCGGACTCGACTCTCGTCCATTTCTGCGGCTTCGGTCAAATGCCAGGCAATGGCCTCGCCTTCGCGGTCCGGGTCGGTGGCCAGGTAAATTTCTTTAGCGCCGGCAGCCAGGCTTTTCAGTTCTTTAACTACGGCCCGTTTCTCGTTGGGTACGCGGTATTTGGGGGTAAAGCCGTTGTCCACATCCACAGAAAGCTGTGAGCGCAGCAAATCTCGCACATGCCCCACCGAGGCCTTGACGGTGTAACCGCGCCCCAAAAACTTGCTGATGGTTTTGGCTTTGGCCGGTGATTCAACAATGACCAGCCGGCCCCGTTTGCGGGCTGCACCGTTCTTGCCGGATTTGCCTTTGGCCGCCGATTTGGCTCTGGCCTTTCGGTTATTTTTGATGGTTTCCGGGTCCGGCGGGGTCACGTGTTCGTGGGCCGGGGTGCGGCCCATTTTGAACATTTTGGTGCCGCACACCGGGCATACGCCCCGCGTGCCGGGGGTGCCGGTACTGGTAAAAACCGCCTCCGGCTGGCTCATCTCTCGTTTTTCTTTACATTTAACGCAATACGCTGTAATAATTTCCAAACTCATAAACTCTCCAAATTTTCACAAATCGCACTTTCGGACGATGTCATTTGCTTTCAACTTACTTACAGCAATTCAGTGCGGTTATTATCTTGCAACCAGGTCACAATTTTTTTAACATCCTGAGTTTTGTCTCTGGCGCAAACCAGCAGGGCATCCGGGGTGTCAACAATCACCACATCTTCCAGCCCAATGGCGGCTACCAGCCGATGGTCGCTTTCAACCAGCAGCCCCCGCGAGTCAAACACGTGGATGTCTTTGCCCACCAGCACATTGTCGTTTTCATCGCTCTGCCCCACCTGATGGGTGGCGGCCCAACTGCCCACATCGTTCCAGCCAATATCCACCGGAATCATTGCCACCTTTTCGGCGCGCTCCATAATTCCCACATCAATGCTGACCGGGTTGATGCCCTGCCAGATTGGCTCGATGGGTTGGCCGGACTGCACGGCCTGTTCCATTTCCACCAGATTTTGGTAAAACTCCGGCAAATAACGGCTGAAGGCCTCCATCAGCGTGGAAAGCTGCCAGATAAAAATGCCGCTGTTCCAATAATACGTGCCACTGGCCAAAAACCTTTGCGCGGTTTCAAGGTTGGGCTTTTCCAGAAAGCGATTCACCCGGTAGGCGGCGCAGCCGTTAAACTCGCCCAGCGGTTCGGCGCGCTCAACGTAGCCGTAGCCGGTTTCCGG
>RFJF01000421.1 GCA_003695455.1 Chloroflexota bacterium | reverse complement strand
GTAAATGGCCCCACCCAGCACGCCACCCAAAAAGGCCAGCGGCAGGTGGATGATGGCCGGCAGGTCAAAACTGTAGCCAATAACCACCGACACGCCCGCCGCCACCAGCAACTGGCCCTCGCCGCCAATGTTGAACAGGCCGCCCCGAAAGCCCACGGCGACGGCCAATCCGGCAAAAATATACGGCGTAGACGCCACCAAACTTTCGCTGATGGCGTTGGCGTCACCCAGCGCGCCGGAAAAGAGCGCGCCGTAGGCTGTGGCCACACTGTGCCACACGGCAGCCAGCCCCTCGGCAATGCCGCCATCGCGGAAGGCGGCCCACACGGCGGCATCGGTAACTACAATGATGATGCCTCCAATAACCAGCGCACTGAACACCGCCAAAACAGGCACCAGCAGCGTGTTGAGCAGGTTCTGCGCAATTCGCTGTATCCGCGGCTGCTGGTCTCCCGGGGTGGTTGGCGTTACATTTGCACTTGCTTCCATAGCTTTACCTCGTTTTCAAAATCAGAGTTCTGATTACAACATTCAGTTACCGGCGTATCGCAGCGCGGGGTCGTACATAGCCAGCACGTTTTCAAGCGGGGTATCCGGTTGAATGTGGTGCGAACTGCACATCACGTATCCGCCGCCGCGGCCCAGCACATTCATGCGGGCTTTGACCTCGGCTTGCACCTGTTCCGGGCTGCCTTGCGGCAATGTTTTGATGATGTCAATGCCGCCGTGAAACGTGAGCCGGTCGCCATAGCGAGATTTGAGCAGTTCCGGCGCCATCTCAGGCGTGTCGGTCTGGATGGGGTTAAGCACATCTACCCCAATTTCCAGCAACTCCGGGATGAGCGGGGCGAGCGCCCCATCGCAATGGTACATGGCGGCGCAGCCAAATTCATGCACCATATCAAGTATTTTTTGGTGGCGCGGTTTGATGAGTTGCCGCCAGATTTTGGGCGAAATCAGCAGCGAATTTTGGGTTGCCACGTCATCGTACGTGTACACCATGTCCAGCCGGCCGTCTGTGAGTTCCAGTACCGTGCGCAGGTTAGCCAGGTGAATATCCAAAATCCGGTCCATGATAGCCACCGGGATTTCCGGGGCCATAATCAGGTCCATCATAAATTTTTCCAGCCCGCACAAGGCCCACGCCTGTTCAAAAAACGACCCCAGCCGGAAGCGCACGTGAAAGGGGCCATCCTGCTGCAAGCGGTCAATCATGGCCGGGAGTTCTGAAAAATCCCACCAATCCGGCTCCGGCCAGGGGTGTGCGTCCACGTCGGCCACGGTTTCAGCGTGGCCCAGCACTGCGCCGTCGTGGGCCTCGTAGCGGCCAAACTGGTGGGTTTCAAATTTGTAGCGCACGCCCCAAATATCGTACAGGGCGCCGTCGGGCAACACCTGCCGCCACATGCGGTTGGGCGTGGAGCGCGCCAGCGAATCCCACCAACTGATTTTTGCGCCGGGCAGCAGCGCCGATTGCGGCGGGTTGCAAAACATATCGTAAGAAAAAAGGCGGCAATCCACCTGCAATTGGCGCAACACGGCTTCGCGGGCCGGCTGCAGCCAGGTCATGTCTTCCATGCCGGTGGTATCCGGCTGAAAGTAATCTACCAACTTGTCCCACACTTCTGAGGTGGCAACCAAATCTACCGGCATCCTGTCCGGTGTTTGGTGCTGAATGGCGGCGCGTACGCGTTGTTGTGAATTCATCATTGTTTGAACAGTTCCAAAAGATAGTTGTGAAATTTCGGCACGTCCACGTGCTCTGCGGCGCGGATGATTTTGCCGCCGGACTCTACCGGCGCAATCCGGCCGGCAGATGGGCCGGCGGGCGTCACCTGCGTTTGCACCTTTCTGAAGGTGATGCAGTGCGGCGCGCCCAGGTAGCCGGTGGTCAGGGTATCCCACATGTGGTAAATGTACTCGTAGGCGGGAATGACCCCCACGGTGAGCGCCCAACACTGGCCGGCCAGGTCAGACACCGGGTAGCGGCGCTGTTGGGCCAACCGGTTCAGAAATTGGGTAGACACATCTACCAGGTTGGTGGCATCCAGCGGAAACAGGGTGATGGGGACGCCGGTTTGCCACAGCCGGTGCGCGGCGGGCGGGTCCCAGTAGCTGTTCCACTCGGCGCTGCCGTCGTGCTCGTAATCTTTCACGTTGCCGGGCACGTTCAGCGCGCCGCCCATCCAGACTACCTCTTCAATGTTGGCAGCCAGTTCCGGCTGGGCGTGGAGTGCGGCGGCCAGGTTGGTGGCCGGGCCGGTCATCAGCACGGTTACCGGCTGGCGCGACTGGCGCAGCTTGCGGGCCAAAAACGAGTGTCCGGGTTCAGAATCCACCCGCGCCGAGGCAATATCCGGCGTGTCCGGCGTGACCTCGTTTAAAATTGGGAACATATCAACGGCGTAGGCGTGTGCCCGCCACGCGCGCGGAAAAGCGTTAACGCCGTGCAAATCACCGCAACTGACCTCGACATCCAGCCGGTTGAAAAAGCGCAAAATTTTGAGCGTGGCCGACAGCGCCGGACGCAAAAAACAATCGGCGGGGGTTACCACCACGCCCGCCAGCGAAATATGCGGCATAGACAGCAGCATCACCAACGACAGCAGGTCATCTACGCCGCCGTCGTGGTCAAACAGCACGGTTCGGGGTTTGGGTAATGGGGCCAAAAGAATTCCTCTGTATTCAGGAGTAGGGAGCAGGGAGTAAGAAATAGACCTTTACTTCCTACCCCTTAATCCATACTCCCTTTTCTCTCGTGCCGGCTACAAAGGCGCGGCTACGTCTTCGGTTATCACGCTACCCAGGTTATCGGGCCGCGAGCCGGCCATCAGCAGGCCCAACTGTTCTTTGGTTACGCGGTTGGCCGGCAGAATATCTACAATTTTGCCTTCAAACATCACCGCAATGCGGTCACTGAGTGCGCGGATTTCATCCAGTTCTGTGCTGACCACCAACACGGCGTTGCCCTGGTCCCGTTTTTCAATGATACGGCTGTGAATATATTCAATGGAGCCCACATCCAGCCCGCGGGTAGGCTGTGAGGCAATCAGCAGACGGGTGGGGCGGGAAAACTCGCGGGCTACAATGACTTTTTGCTGGTTGCCACCGGAGAGCGTACCCGCCGGCACGTTGATGCTGGGGGTGCGCACGTCAAACGCTTTGGCCCATTCTTCAGAAATACGCTGAACCTTTTCCTGGTCTATAACCATGCCGTTGGCAAAGGTGTTGTAGTAGGTATTGAGCATCATATTATCTTTGATGGGGAAGTTAAGCACCAGTCCGTCGCGCTGGCGGTCTTCCGGCACGTGGGCCACGCCCATTTCTGTGACCTGCCGCGGGGTAACGTTGGTGGCATCGTTGCCGTTAATGGTGATGGTTCCGCTTTCAACGTGGCGCAAGCCGGTCAGCGCCTCCACCAGTTCGGTTTGGCCGTTGCCCTGCACGCCAGCCACGCCGACCACCTCGCCGGCGCAAACCTCAAACGAAACACCGGCCACCGCCACCGAATCGCGGTCATCTTTGACCACCAGGTTTTCTACCCGCAACACCGGTTCGCCGGGTTTGGCCTCGGATTTTTTCACGCGGAGTTCCACGGCCCGGCCCACCATCATTTCTGCCAGCGATTTCTCGGTTGATTCGGCGGGGGTAGCGGTGCCCACGGTTTTTCCGCGCCGAATCACGGTAATCCGGTCGGCCACGGCCAGCACTTCTTTTAGTTTGTGGGTAATGAAAATCAGCGAGACACCCTGGTCAACCAGCGAGCGAATGATGCCAAACAATTCTTCCACTTCCTGCGGGGTTAGTACCGCCGTTGGTTCGTCCAGAATCAGGATATTTGCCTGCCGGTACAGCACTTTGATAATCTCTACCCGCTGCTGAATACCCACCGGCAGGTCTTTAACGTAGGCGTCGGGGTCTACATGAAGGCCATATTTTTGAGAGATTTCGCGGATTTCTGCGGCCACCTGTTTGCGATTGAGCATACCCCCGCGCGTGGTTTCTTCACCCAGCATCACGTTTTCGGTGACGGTCAGCACCGGCACCAGCATAAAATGCTGGTGAACCATGCCAATACCCTGCCGAATGGCATCGGTGGGGCCGTGGATGTCTACTTTTTTGCCGTTGATGAAAATTTCGCCTTTGGTGGGTTTGTACAGGCCGTACAGAATGTTCATCAGGGTGGTTTTGCCCGCGCCGTTTTCGCCGAGCAGCGCGTGGATTTCACCCTTTTCCAACGTGAGGTTTACGTTGTCATTGGCAAGAACGCCGGGGAATTGCTTGGTGATTCCTCTGAGTTCCAGAACTGGAGGCATACGGTGACTCCTCGTTTAAAATAAGGGTAAATGATGAAAGTAAGGATTACGGATTAGGGAGTAAGGATTAGACCGTTACTTCTTAATTCCTAATCCGTACTCCATGTTCTCTACTCCATTCCGTTTTTGGTGCGGCAATTATAGCAGTATTGCACCTTTGTGTCTAAAGGTTAAACCAGCCGTTTGCGGATTTGCGAGCTGACATTATCCAGAATGGTCACAACAATGACAATGGCCCACACGGCCGTGCCGGCTTTGCTGTAGGCCAACTGGTTAATCCACGTTTGAAGCTGCAACCCAATGCCGCCACCGCCTACAAAACCAATGATGGTTGAAATGCGCACGTTGATATCCCAGTGGTAAATGGCAAAGGCAATAAACGGCGGAAACACCTGTGGCAGTACAGAATAAACAATGGCCTGCAAGCGATTGCCGCCAGCCGCCACAATGGCCTCGGTGGGGCCTTCATCAATGCTTTCAATGGCCTCGGAGAAGAGCTTGCTCAACGAGGCCACCGTGACCACGGTCATAGCCATAACCCCGGCAAAGGGGCCAAAGCCCAGCCAGATGGCAAACATGACGGCCAGCACCAGCGCCTCAATGGAGCGCATCAGGTTAAAAATGGTGCGGGCCACGTAGTAAACAGCGGTGCCAATTGGCCCGCGCCCCATAATGTTGCGCGCCCCCAAAAAACTGATGGGCACAGCAACCAGGCAGGCAAACGTGGTTGCCATCAGCGCCATAAAGAGCGTTTCGGCCATTTTTTCAACGGTGATGACCAACGCATCCGACGGGGCCAGCGCGCCGCTTTCCCACTGCAATTCGGCTTCCAGCCGGGTAATCTGGCCGTCTTTGGCGGCTACAATAGGCCGGATTTCCACATCGGCCGTAAAGTGGCCGTCGGCGTCGGTTTTGGCCTTTTCGCTGCGCAGGCGGCGGTCTCCGGGCAGCAGCCACCTGAGTTGAACGTTGGTGTCGGGCCGCAGCTCAAACCCCTCAACCACAATGTTGGTTTTAGGGTCGCGACAGGGCGGGGTAGCCACAATCCGCGGGCCGCTGTCCGGGGTCTGCGAAATTTCACCGGCATCACACGGCACCGGGTAGTCAATAACATAACTTTGGGTG
>RFJF01000420.1 GCA_003695455.1 Chloroflexota bacterium | reverse complement strand
GTTTAAAGGTGGGCTGCCAAATCCAACGCCACCTCAAACACCGATTTGTTGGCCCGGTTGAGCGCGGCCAATTCGTCGTCGGACAGCGGGTCCAGAAAACTGCGATTCCGGGTCAGGTCATCCCAGACTACCAGCATCGACACCGCCGGCAAGCCAAAATAGTCGGCCACGGCAAAGGTGGTGGCCGTTTCCATATCCACCGCCAGGTAGCCCGCCCGGTGCCAGGTTTCAATCATTTTGCCGGTTTGCCCAAACAGGGTGGCCCAGGTCAGGTGCGTGCCGGTGACCGTTTGGTGGCCGCGGGCCGCCAACTGCTGCGCGGCGCGGTCAATCCATTCATCCGCGCCGGCCACAGAATCGATGGCCCCGTAAATGTGGGCCACGCCTTCGCGGCACAGGGCCACGCGGGGCAAAACGATATCGCCGGGGTTGAGATGCGGCTGCAAGCCGCCGCACGTGCCAATTTGCACCGCCAGTTTTGCACCCAGAATGCCGAACAGGTGGATGATTTCAACCGTCCGGGCCGCGCCGTAGGCGCAGCAATAGACAACGGTTTTGTCGCGCCAGCGGCCCCAGAAAATATCGGGAAATTTGAGTTCGCGCACATCTGCCAGGGCGCTCAAGCGCCATTGCGTGCGCTGCTCCCGCCACCACGACCCTTCGACAATCACAACATCGGGAATTTCTGCTTCTGTTAATTCCAGCGCCTGCCGCCACTCGGCGGCGGTCATTTCCATCAAAGCAGTCAAGTGTGTCATTGCGCGGCTTGCTCAAGTTTGGTGAAGAAATCGCGGAAGATGGCATCCCGGTTGACCCCGTACGCCTCGCGCATCAGCGGCCGACCGGCGTTGTGCCGCCAGAAAAGATCGTCTGTTAAAGTTGGGGTGCGGACCAGTTGCGACGGCACCCACGCCGGGTTGAGCAGCCAGGCAAAGTTGATCAAATCCCAGATAATCCAGGTGCGGCCAAAATGGTCGCTGATGCCGCGCTGGGCGCGGATGGGATTGTGGGTGTACAGATGGTACAAATAATCGCCCATCGCTCCCCGGCCTTTGACCCAGCGTTCCATTTCCGGCAGGGAAATACTCAGTTGCGCGCCCACGTGAAAACCGGGCAGGTAGACCAGCGGCACGCCGCAATCAAACAGCAGTTGCGATGACAGCACATCCTGCACCAGATTGAACGAGGCATCGTTCGGCAGGGTAACGCAGGACGGATACGAGGCCGTCCACAGCACTACAATGTGTTTGATGATTTCCGGTTCAAGCAAAATGGCCGAGGCGATATTGGGCAAACAGCCGATGGCGGCCACATACAGCGGGTCGCCCGTGCCGGCGAGCGCGCGCTCAATCAGATGCTCGGCGGCGGGGGTGCGGAGGGGTTTATCCAGCGCGGGCAAATACCCCGGCGAGCCGCGAAACACGTTGCCGGCAGGGTCCAGCCCCAATTTATCGTACACGGTCAGAATTTCACGGTAGCTCAGTTCCATTCCCTCATCCGGCGGCACAAAAGGGATGGAGTACGGGTCAATTCCGGCTTGCAGCAGTTGCCGCGCCCAGTTGATGTATTTGCCCGTGCTGTCCAAAATTTCCGCCTCGCGCCCGGCTTTCAGCAGGCGGTACGCCTCCAGCATCGGTTCGCGGCGCAGGGCAAACGAGTAGGGCGCGGCGTACATGCCCTCAATGTGGAATTTATCCGGCGAGAGCAGCGCCCAGGCCAGCGCAAACTGGTCATCAATTTCATTGTGAGCGTCAGTATCGATAACCAGTCGCACCGGGCCGGCGGGCGGTTCCAGCAGGCGGCGACGGTCCTCGTCAGACAACTTGGGGAAGGTCAGGGTAGCCATAAATTCTCCCTTGAAAATAGGATTCAGGGGCCGGGAGTCAGGAATTAGGGGTGAGTCTCAGGC
>RFJF01000419.1 GCA_003695455.1 Chloroflexota bacterium | reverse complement strand
GTAGAGTGGAATCCCTGCGTCACCAGCACCAGTTCGCCATCGCGCACGGCAAAAATTTCGTCAAAATTAGTGTCCACCCGGTAGTTGCGGTGCATGGCAAAACCGTCGGCGGGGTCAAAGCGAAAATAGTAGGTTTCTTCCAGATAGGGCGCGCCGTGGTAGGCATCGTGGCAGTGAGGCGGCCAGCCGGACCAGCGCCCGCCCGGCACGTACACTTCGTACAAAATGAGCCGCTCGGCGGGCAGAGGCGGGGCCAGAATGTGATGCACCTGCCGCGTTGCCGCGTCGCCGCCGCGCACCTCGCGCTTCATATCGGCGGGGGTAAACAGCCGCAGCGGGTATTTGCCGGCAGCCGGCGCGCCGCCCACCGCAAATTCAAAATCGGCGGCGGCCTCAACCCGGATGGTTGTTCCCGGCGGGGCGTACAGCACGTGCGGCAGGTCCGTAAACACGCCGCGGCGGGTCAGGTCGAACTGCTGCCCGTCTACGTTGCAAACGCCGCGCCCGCGCAGCGGAACCAGCGCCATTTCATTGTTTTGGGTGGAGATGGTGAACGTCTGCCCGGCTTTGAGCGCCGCTACCTGAAAGCTCAAATAGTCCCAGCCCGCCGAGGCGGGAGTGACGTTCAGCACCACAGTTTCATCTGCCGTTGGTTTGAGTAAATGGTTCATCCGCGTTCCTTTCTGCTAAAATCCACCCTGCGATTCGATGAAATCCAGCGCTTCCTGCTCAAACGGCAGGGCGCGGGCGCAGCCGTGCCGGGTGACCACCAGCGCGCCGCAGGCGTTGCCCATCCGCCCGCATTTGTACCAGTCCCAGCCGTTGAGGTAGCCGTAAATGAAGCCGCCGGCAAAGGCATCGCCGGCGCCCACCGTGTTGAGCACCTCCACCGAAAAGCCGGGCGCGTCAACGGGCGGGGCGTTGCGGCTAAAAATGGTGACGCCGCGCGCGCCTCGTTTCAACACCAGCGTATCCGGGCCGGACGGCGCAGCCAGCACACCGGCCAGCAGAGAATCCAGTTGCCCGATTTGGGCCGCGGTCAGCGGGCGGCCCTGCAACACCGGGGCGGGGTCTTCGGCCAGCAGGGCAAAAAATTCCTCCTCGGTGCCAATGACCATGTTGAGTTGGGGCAGCACCGGCCGGATGTTGAGACCGAACGCGCGCGGGTGGCTCCACTGGTCGGGGCGCAGGTCCAAATCCATCACGGTTGGCACGTTGAGCCGGCGGCACTGCTCAATGGCAAAGAGCATCGCGTCGCGGCAGGTTCCCCGGCTGAGCGCCGTGCCGGAAATCTGCACCAGGCGAGTGCGGGCCAGCGGCAGGGCGGCGGCGTCGTCAACGGTCAGGTAAATATCGGCTGCGTTGTCGCGGTAAAAGGTGAGGGGGAAGGTGTCCGGCGGCTGGATGGACACAAGCGCCAGCCCGGTGTGGGCGTTGGGTTTGCGCGGAATGTAATCGGTGGAGACGCCTTCGCGGGCCAGGTAGTGCAGCACAAAATCGCCCACTTTGTCCTGCCCCACGGCCGTCAGCGCCGCAGATTTCAGCCCCAACCGGCTGGCAGCGATGGCAATGTTGACCGGGCTGCCCCCGACGCCGGTTTCAAAGCCGGTCACCTCTTCAAACGGCGCGCCCACATTTTGGGCAAACAAATCCATGCCCACGCGCCCCATGGTGATGACATCAAATTGCACACTCGCCATATTTGTCTCCCGGATAAAATAAGGATAAAGGCGAAAGGATGAAGGGGAAAAACACCCATCCCCGCCGGGTTGCAGGAATAACCGGCCAGTCGCCCCCTACAACCCGGCGGGCATCGGGATGCCCCGCCTACCGTCTGCCGTTTACCGCATTTACAGCGGAGTCACGTCCTCCCAGCGCTGGCTGTCCCACGAACGAATGATGGCCGCGTCAACATTGGCAAATTCGTAGGCCTGCTGCAGGCTGGGTTCAAGCTGCTCGCCCCCGGCGATGGATTGCAGAAAATGGTAAGATTCGATGCACTTCAAATCCTCGTAGCCCAAACCGATGCCGGGGCCGGGGTTGAATCTGGCGTGAAAGGGGTGGTCCGGCCCGGCCAGAATCCGCACAAACCCTTCGTGGCCGTGCAGTTCATCGGGCAGGTAGACCTCAATTTCATTCATCGTTTCAAAATTCCACTTGAGCGCGCCTTTGGTGCCGTTCAGTTCAAAGGCCATTTCGCACTTGGGGCCGTAAATGGCGCGGCAGGTTTCCAGCGTGCCCTGCGCGCCGTTGGCAAACTGAACCAGCACGCCCACGTAATCCTCGTTGGTGACGGCGCCTTTGGGGTCGTCCGGCAGGCCGCGCGTAAAGTGACTGCCGCGGCCCGGCACGGGCAGAGGTCGCTCTTTGATAAACGTGTGCCGGTTGCCAAATACCCGCGCAATGGGGCCAACCAGGTACTGGGCCATATCCACCACGTGGGGCATCACATCGCCCAAAATGCCGGTGCCGGACTGCTCGGCCAGAAAACGCCAGCTCAACTGGCCCAGCGGGTCGCTGGCGTACATTGAAAAGAAGCGGCCGCGGTAGTGAGTGATTTCGCCCAGCTTGCCGGACTGGATCAGGTTGCGGGCAAACTGTACCAGCGGCGCCCAGCGATAGTTCAGCCCTACAAAACTCATTACACCCGCCGCTTTGGCCGCGGCGTAAATTTCGGCGGTTTCCTCCGGGGATCGGCCAACCGGCTTCTCGCAAAAGACGTGTTTACCGGCGGCAATGGCAGCCAGCGCCATCTCCTTGTGCAAAAAGTTGGGCGAGGTAATATCAACTGCCTCAATATCCGGGTGATTGATGACATCGCGCCAATCTGTGGATGCCTGCTCAAAGCCCAGCCGCTCCTGCGCCTCCGAGACTCGGGCCTCGACGTTATCGGCGCACATCACCAGCCGGGCGCGGACTCCCTTATCGTAAAAACGGTCTGCCACCGCCCGGTAGGCCCGGCTGTGCGCAGAACCCATCCAGCCCATACCAATGACGCCAACGTTGATGGTTTTCATATGTCTTAGGTACCTTTCAGTAAAAAGTTTGTTTTTGGGCACAAGAAACCTTTGTATAACCAGGGAGTATGGAGTATGGAGTATGGAGTATTCCCTCCTTCCTACTCCGTACTTCCCATTTCTGTTTGATTCCAGTTTATCCGGGTCAGGCTTTGCAAAAAAACCTTTAAACGCAACGGGCAATCGTCAAATGCCAATGCTGCGCAGATAATCACGGTTGCGCTGGGCCGCCTCTTTGGGCGTACCCATGCTGGGCAGCACATCCTGCTCAATCACTACCCAGCCCTCGTAATTGATGTCACCAAGCGCATGCAAAACGGCGGGGAAATCCACCTCGCCTTTGCCCAGCTCGCAGAACAGCCCCTTGCCCACCGCAAAATTGTATTCCCATTTTTCACGGCGCGCCTGCGCGGCCACATCCGGGTGGCAGTCTTTAAAGTGAACGTGCCAGATGCGATCGGCGTGCCGGTGAACAGCTTCCACCGGGTCGCCGCCGCCAAAACGATAGTGGCCCGTATCCAGACAGAGACCCACCAACTCCGGGTCGGTCAGTTCCAGCAATTTGTCAATTTCGTGGGGGGCTTCAATCCAGGTGGAGCAGTGGGGGTGAAAGACGGTGCGCAGGCCGGCTTCCTCTCTGACGCGGCGGGCAATGTGCTGCACCCCGTCCACAAAAACCTGCCACTGCTCGTTGGTCATGCTGTCGGCGGGTTGCACGCGGCCCACAATTTTGTTGCGCGCTTCGTAGGCAAACAGGTTGTCGCCCACCACCAACAGGGGACTGCTGCCGGCCACATCGGCCAGCAAACGCGCGGCGCGCACAGCCCGGTCGGCGCTGTCGGCGTGGCCGTGGGGGTCAATCAGCACGGCAGTTACCCAACTGGCAATCAGGCTGAGATTGCGCCGGGCCAGTTCCGCCCGCAGCTCAGCCGGGTCGGTGGGCATGAAACCCCAGTCCCCCAGCTCGGTGCCGGCAAAGCCGGTTTGCTGCATTTCGTCAATGACGCGGGCGTAATCGTAGGCGCGGTCATCCTCAAATGTCCGTTCAATGACACCCCAGGAGCAGGGCGCGTTGGCAATCCGAATCATCGTTCCCTCCACAGCATTATCGCGGTCTCAATGGCTACGCGAATGTTTTACGCACACGATTGCGTAACATTGCGCTAAGATACCACACCCACTCGTGGTTGTCAATTTCCAATTGCCAAACCAGAATGTGCCAAGCAGTGTGAGACAAATCTGAACAGAGCTTGATGTCTAAAAGTAAGGTCTGGCCCAGTTTAGCCGGGTACTCGACGGCGTCAAGGGAGAAGTTTACGCCTTCATTTTTCCCTGTTACCTCCAATTTTGCCCTAAAACTGAAATGCACCTAATCAGCAAGACAAAATTGACGGAGAACCGATGCGATGGTAAAAGCAGTCTGCAATTTTTAGTTGTGTGAATTTTGGCGACGTAGCCAAGTGGGAAAGCAGAGGTCTGCAAAACCTCTGCCGTTCAAATAACGGAGAACAAGAAACTGCCAAAGTTCGGTTTCACACATTTTAGCATAGACTTGCAAACAGACACATACTAAATTTGTGTCTGAATTACCCATTTTCAGCGTAAAATCCGGCCCGGTGGCAGGTTGCATGCGGCAAGTAGCAGGTAAGAGATTACGACATGCGACCTGCCACCTGGCACGTAACGGGCAAAAAGCAATGGCGCAGGCCAGATTTCGTGGCAAATAGAAAGGGTGTCCGTCAGCAAATAGTTTGTTTGCCGTTTTCCGGGGAATGGCTGGCCTACAAAAAAAGCCGGATGGCAGACGTTGGTGCAATTGGTCAACGCGCGCTCCGGCTTTGCAAGGTATTTGAAAAGAGGACAGACAACCGCAGTTGGGTCAGTCGGCCAGTTGCGGGGTTTTAAGCGCCTCTCTGATGGCCACATTTATTTGTTTCATGCCGATGGGTTTGGCAAAAAATTTGTTGGCGCCGGCCAGCCGGCACATCTCTCTGGTCCTTGCATCGGTGTTGGCCGAAAGTACCAGCACCGGAATGTGCGCCGTTCGGGGGTCGCTGCGAATGATTTTGATGGCTTCGGGGCCATTCATCACCGGCATACGGACATCCATGATGATGACATCTGGCTGCCAGTCTGCGGCCTTTTCTGTGGCAACCTTGCCGTTACTGGCAACTGTCACATCATAACCCAGGATTTCAAGCATGGTGGCTACCAATTGCCTGAGCTGGGCTTCGTCTTCTGCATACAAAACTTTGGGTTGGCTGTTTACCGGTTGCATCATTCTCTCTTCTCCCCGATCACTGCGTTTCTTCCGTCATCGAGAAGGCCCCCTCATCTCCCCGGCCGCCGTTGTGTGGCGCCGTTGCGGGCCGGAGAGACGAGGGCAAAACCATCCTCTTAATGACTAGTTCTTTTTGTCCATATCCATTTTCATATCAGTGTCGCCGGACATTGCGCCCATTTCGCGGATTTCAGCCTCAACAGTCATAGGGCCGGATTTCTCAAAATTGAGGGTGAGTTTTACCTTTTGGCCGGGAACCAGTTCTTTTTTCAGGTTAATGAGCATCACATGCTTGCCGCCCGGCTCAAGTTTGGCGTTGCCGCCCGCAGGAACCGGAACATTTTCAATGGGGCTCATCTTCATTACATCATTTTCCATTTTGCTTTCGTGCAGTTCCACGGATTCAGCAATATCAGATTCTACGCTGAGCAGCGTGTCGGCCTGGCCGCCCTGATTCATCAGGGTCATGTAGACCGCGCCGTTGCCGGCGGTCATGGGCGAGGGACGCGACCACGGTTCCATTACAGAAATGTCGGGACCGCTGGGTTGGGCGGGAGCGGCGGCTCCACAGGCGGCCAGCGCCAATACAAAAATCAATACAAACGCAAACAGCACATGCTTCTTCATTTTTTAAAGATACCTTTCTATTCAGTGGTTAATTTTCCAACAACACGCCGGGACCAACCATGTGGCGGCTGATCTGTTCTTCAATATTTTGTGTGTTGGTCAGGCCAAAACTCGCCTGAATAGAAAGGTGGGTGGACGGTCCGGCGGGGGTAACTCCGCCGATTTACCACGAATATTCAATGTTGATATGACGGCCGCCGCCAGCGCCACCATCAAGAACGGCACAACAGCGACGGCAAACATATGACCATCTTTAAAAACCGACAGATAAAACTGCGGCATTGAATTAACCGGCACAAGCGCCGGTTGTTGAATTGCCCGCGAGCCGTGCGCCAAACCGGGTTGGGGGCCTGGCGTGCGGCCCAGCGCGGCCAGCAGTTCGGCGGGCAGGTGCGGCGAATGCCCCACCGTGTACCCCAGCACCAGCGGCTGGGTTTTTTGCACAATCTGGTGCGATGAGAAGCGTTCAAAGTACATCAGCGGCCCCACGCCGCAAACCCACAGCACCAGCAGCAGGTAGGCTATTTTTTTGGCGGTGTTGAATCTGCCGTTATTTATCATCAGAAATTGTTATTTACCCCCAACCTGCCGGCAGCTGCCGATTGCTGCACCGGCTGCGCCAGCAGGTGACGCAGGTCACGGCTCAAATCGGTGGCGGTAAATCCAAAGGGATATTGCAACAACGGGCTGCCTTTTGGCCCCACCAAAAATGTGGTGGCCGTGTGGCTGACCAGATAATTAAATCCTGATTCCGAAACCGCCTCTTTTTTGGCAAACGCGCCATAGGCCCGCATGACCGATTGCACAGTTTCTTCAGTATCTGTCAGGCCGATAAACTCCGGGCCAAACGCCGACACGTAACGGGCCAGCGCCTCCGGGGTATCTCGCTGCGGGTCAGCCGAGATGAACAGCACGTGGATGCGGCTGCGGTCGGCAGCCGGCACGGTTTTAAGCGCCTGTTTCATTTCCCACAGGGTCAGCGGGCAAACATCCGGGCAAAAGGTGTAGCCAAAGTAAATCAAGGTGATGTCGTTCTCAAAGTCGCTCAGTTGCACAGGGCGGCCCAGCGTGGTATCGGCCAGCGTAAAATTGACCGGGGTGTCTGTCAATTCTACCCCACCGTACCGGTATGCTTCGTCCGATGTGCCGCACGCCGCTGCCAGCAGAATGATAACCGGCAAAAGTATTAAATTTTGCAAAAATCGCGCTGTATTCATCAGTTTGAAAGTAATATGTGAGCATCCGGCCAATGGAACAATTTTATTAGCAAGCCCCGCTTTTGTAAAGACCAGAACTCCGGTTGGTCTACTTCATAATGAACGGCAAATACAAATTAAATAACGATGCTTCAGACAGTACGGGAGTGCTGGCTGCACTCACGTTGTTGCTAATGTTAAAATCAGTTTCTGTGGCTGACACAACCGAAGTATTTGTAACTGTGATGCCGCTTGTTGTGGGCGTAATGCTGAAAGTTACCGTGGCCGCGGCATTCTGCGGCAGGCTGCCAAGTGTGCAGGTGATGGCGCTCCCCACCGGCGCGCCGCAACTGCCCTGACTGGATACAACAGGGCCGGGAACCGCACCGGACGGCAGAGAATTGGTCAGTGTAATTGCCGACGCCGCCATAGGCCCGTTGTTGGCAACGGTAATGGTGTAATTGAGCGGCCGGCCAACAATAACCGGGTCGGGCGCGGCGGTTTGCGTTACCGACACGTCGTTATCGCCCAGAGATTGCAGCGAGGCCAACACATCAAGCCGGCCGTTGCCAAAGGTGGTGTCGGGGCCGGGTGCGCCCAGGTCAACCGCGCCGGCCAGCAGCGCCGCGT
>RFJF01000418.1 GCA_003695455.1 Chloroflexota bacterium | reverse complement strand
GCCTTCCATGACCACCGCCACCCGCTGTTCATCCGGCGAAAAAACCACGCCCCGCACCGTGTCACCGTTCATTGTCACGGTGCGGGTTTCTGCCCACAGCGCAGTATCCCAGAATTTCAGCTCCTGATTGTAGCCCATCGAGGCCAGCACTTTGCCGCCCCGCAAAAATTTGAGCGAGCCGGCGGCAATCGAATGACCGGTTAGCGTGGCTACCTTTTCTCCGGAGGGAACCGCCCACACCTGCACTTCGCCGCCCAGCCCGGCGGTTGCCAGCAGGCGGCTGTCCGGTGAAAAGGCGATGGATGACAGATTTTTGCGGCTGGCCCAAAATGCGGTCACCGGCCGGCCGTCAACGGACCACAACGCCACACGTCCCCCGTAGGAACCGGCGGCCACCCATTCACCGTTGGGCGAAAACCGGACCGCGGCCACCACCTTTTTTCGGTCTTGCAGCGTGTGCTGCAACTCTCCCTGCGGGAACGACCACAACTTCACGGTGGCATCAGTGGAACCGGAGGCCAGCATGTTCCCATCCGGCGAAAGGGCAATGCTGTTTACGCTGTGGGTGTGCCCCTTCAGCGTCAGCCGGTGTCTGCCGTCCGGCACCGACCAGAATTTGATAAAATTGTCCATTCCGGCAGACACCAGCGTCTGGCTGTCAACCGAAAAGAGCAGATCTAACACGTAGCTTACGTGCGCTTCAAAAATAATTGGCGCCGTCAAATTGTCCTCGCTGCAAACTTTTTACCCCGTACCCCTGATTATACGGGGTAACGGGGGTTGGCATCAACCCTGAAAACGGTTAGAAAAATTAAAATTTTTTCATTTTCTGTAGTGTGTTATAATTTTGGCTCATCTTCATTGAGGTAAAATCAGTGCTTTATTTTTTGCAGGGAGCCACACTGGGATTATCTGCCACGGCGGCGCCCGGCCCGTTTCAGGCTTTTCTGATGTCGCAAACGCTCAAAAATGGTTGGCGGCACACGCTGCCCGCTGCCTTTGCGCCGCTGCTCAGCGATATCCCCATTGTGACGTTGGTACTGCTGGTGCTCACCCAAACCCCCGATTGGCTGCTGAGCGGCCTGCAAATTGCCGGCGGCGTGTTTCTGCTGTTTCTGGCGTGGAACGCCTACCGTTCAATTTGGGCGACCGGCGGGCCCCGGCAGGCTCCCGTAGAATCGGCGCGGCAGGGGTTTTTAAAAGGAATGCTGATGAACGCGCTCAGTCCCGGCCCTTACATTTTCTGGAGCGTGTTGGCCGGCCCCATTGTTCTGGAAGCGTGGCGCACATCGCCGGGGCAGGGGTTGAGTTTTGTGCTGGGCTTTTACGGCATGCTCATCGGCGGGTTTGTACTGTTTGTCTTTGTGTTTGCTACCGCCAGCCGGTTTGGCCCCCGGATGAACCGGATTCTGCGGGCTGTTTCGGCGGTGGCGCTGCTGCTGTTTGGTGTGTACCAGCTTTACACCGGCATCGGCGCGCTGGTTTAGTTTTAGAACTTACGCAGTTGAAAATACAAATCACGAATGCCACTAATGGACGAATATCACGGATGAAATATTTAAAAATTCGTTTATTCGTGCTATTCGTGATTAAAGTTTTTAAGCCTGATCTTGAACTGCGTAACTTCTGAGTTTGTCAAATCAGAACAATTGTGCTAAGCTATCGAGGCAATTTTCGGATTGGGGGATGAAAATGATTCTGGATTCCGTGAAAGATTATCTGTTGGCCAAACCCGGCGCCACCGAGGGGCGTCCCTTTGGGCCGGAGGCGCTGGTTTTTAAAGTAATGGGTAAAATGTTCGCGTTGGTATCATGGCAGGAAGACCCTCTGCGCATCAATCTCAAGTGCGACCCCGATCTGGCGCTGACTCTGCGGGCGCAATATCCGGCTGTGCTGCCGGGCTACCACATGAACAAAAAGCATTGGAACACCCTGGTGCTTGATGGCACAATTCCGCAGGACGAAGTGTGGTCAATGATGGATCATTCGTACCAACTGGTGGTGCAGAGTTTGAAAAAAGCAGAACGACAGCAGTTAGCGGCGCTGGAATCCCCGGCGGAGGAGTAGAAAATGACGCAAAAGAATTACATCACCCCGGAATTGTTTGATTTTTTCAGAGAGATCAAACAAAATAACAACCGCGACTGGTTTGCAGCCAACAAAGCCCGATTTGAGTCGGTGGTGCGGGAGCCGCTGTTGCAGTTCATTGTTGATTTTGGCGTGCGGCTGGCCGAAATCAGCCCCCATTTTGTGGCCGATGCCCGCAAGTCCGGCGGTTCGTTGTTCCGCATCTACCGCGATGTGCGCTTTTCCAAAGATAAGGTGCCATACAAAACCGCCGCCGGAGTCCAGTTCCGCCACGAGCGCGGCAAAGATGTGCATGCCCCCGGGTTCTACCTGCACCTTGAACCGGACAGCGTGTTTATTGGCGCGGGTATCTGGCACCCCGACAACAAAACGCTGAGCAAAATCCGCGACGCGATTGTTGAAAATCCGGAATCGTGGCAAGCCGTTAAACACGGCCAGCCGTTTGCCGGCGCCTTCCAACTCGGTGGCGACTCGCTCAAACGCGCCCCCAAAGGCTACGACCCCGACCACCCCATGATTGAGGATTTGCGCCGCAAAGATTTCATTGCCAGCCGCCAGTTAAGCGAAACCGACGCCTGCCGCCCCGATTTTGTTGACCGCTTTGCCGAAGATTGCCGGAAGGCGGCCCCGTTTGTGGCCTTCCTCACCCGGGCTATTGGCCTGGCGTGGTAAGCATGTGACGTTTGTCACCCCAAAATGTGACATATTTCACTAAACTGACGGTCTGTTTGATGGTATACTGCCACTAGACAACATGTCTCCGTTCAACTTCACCGTATCGGCGTTTTTCTACTTGCGCTTCACCCACCCGTTTAACTGAAAATCATCAATCAAAGGTGGTGATACATTAAATTTTTACCCTTTAATCGTGAAATAATTCTCAAATAAGTTATTCCAGTTTGTTCCGGTTATGGCAACCGGATGAAAGGACCCGGACAAGGAGGTTCAAATGACGTCACCAACAACGGCCCGCGCGCCCACATTTTTTGACGAAGTTGTGGCGGCTACGCCGGGCCAATCCAATCTTTCAAAGTGTATCCAGTGCGGTACATGCGGCGGCTCCTGCCCCTCCGGGCAGGATATGGACCACTCTCCGCGCACTCTGTTTGCCATGATTGTTGCCGGCATGCGGGATGATGTCCTGCGCAGTAACTCCCCCTGGTACTGCGTTTCCTGCTACTACTGCATGTCGCGTTGCCCCCAGGAAGTCCACATTACCGATATTATGTCAACCCTCAAGCGCATGGCGATCAAAGAGGGAAAATACAAAGAATCCAGCGCCGCCGACGCGCCGGATTTTTCCGGTACGTTCATTGATTTTGTGGAAAGTTACGGCCGCAGCTTTGAGGTGGGGCTGGCAACTCGATACCATTTGAGCCACCACCCGCTGGATATGGTCAAAATGGCGCCGATGGCCCTCGGGATGCTGCGCCGGGGCCGCATGGATTTGACCCCCACCAAAATCAAGGGGATTGATCAGTTGCAGGCCATTTTGGCCAAGGCCAAGGAAATTGGAGGCGAGGCATCATGAAATACGGTTACTACCCCGGTTGTTCATTAGAGCGCAACGCCTCGGCCTACCACGAATCGGCGATGGAAGTGGCCGCCGCGCTCAACCTTGAATTTGCGGAGGTGGAAGACTGGAATTGCTGCGGGGCCACGGAATACATGGCCATCGATATGCTGCCGGCTTTTGCGCTGATTAGCCGCAACCTGGCCCTGGCCGCCGAACAGATGGGCAACGGTCGGCAGCAGCAATTGGTTGCCCCGTGCAGCGCTTGCTTCCTCAACCTGTCCAAAACCGATCGCTACCTGCGCGATTCGCCGGAACTGGCCGATAAAGTGAATCAGGCGCTGGCGGCAGGCGGCCTGCACTACAAACCGGGCAGTCTGCGGGTGCGCCACCTGCTGGATATTCTGGTGACGGATGTTGGTTTTAACGCTGTGGCAGAAAAGGTGACCAAACCGCTGTACAATCTGCGGCTGGCCCCCTACTACGGGTGTCTGGTGGTGCGGCCCGTGCGCAAAACCCCCTTCGACAACCCGGAATACCCGACCTCGCTGGATACGTTGATGCGCACCTTGGGCGCAAAGGTGGTGGATTATCCGCTCAAGGCGCAGTGCTGCGGCGGCCACATGACCCAAATTAAGGAACACACCGCGCTGGAAATCATCCGCCGGTTGCTCAAAAATGCCGCCGATTATCAGGCCGATGCCATTGTCACCCTCTGCCCAATGTGCCAACTCAATTTAGACGCTTATCAGGATAATGTGAACAAGCATTTTGGTACCAATTACAACATCCCCATTCTCTATTTTACGCAGTTGGTGGGGCTGGCGTTTGGCATATCGCCCAAAAAGCTGGGCTTTGGCAAAGAGTTCGTGGATGCCGCCCCGGCGCTGAAAAAAATCGGCGCGGAACCGCCACCCAAAGCCAAAAAGCCGCGCCCCTCGAAAACCGCCCTGCCCATGCCCGCGCCGGCGGAGGAGGATTAGACAATGACTGAGGAACGCATTGGTGTGTACGTGTGCCATTGTGGCAGCAACATTGCCGGCACCGTTGATGTGGAGGATGTTTCACACTGGGCCGGAGAAAACCTGAAAGATCGCGGCGTGGTGGTAGCACGTGATTACAAATTTATGTGCTCCAATCTGGGGCAGGAGTTAATTGAGGCCGACATCAAAGAGCAGGGGTTGACCCGCGTGGTGGTGGCGGCCTGCTCACCGCATCTGCACGAGCAAACCTTCCGCACCGCCTGCAAGCGGGCCGGGCTGAACCCG
>RFJF01000417.1 GCA_003695455.1 Chloroflexota bacterium | reverse complement strand
TGTTTGAAGACCGCTACCTGATTTACGTTACGCCCGGATTTTACCTGACGGCGGCGCTGGGCATTGTTTTGGTCAGGTACCACAGCCGGCGGCTGGCTGCGCTGTGTCTGGGCCTTTTGCTGGCCGTCAATCTGGTGGGTATCTGGCAGCAGCAGCGCCAGCCCATCAAAGCCGATTTTCGTGCCGCCGCGGAATATCTGGCGACCCGGCCCAATCCCCCCAAAATTGTGATGGTTCAAATTCCGTATCTTGAACGGACATTCAGCTACTACTACCCCCACCCTTACAAATTGCTGGAAGGCCTGTGGACCAACAACGGCAAATCGGCGGCCGAAGTTGACACAGAGATGGCAGCCCTGACCGGCAACCTGACCGATTTGTGGCTGGTGGTCTCTGAAGAATCTTTGTGGGATGACCGCCAACTGATGCGCCAGTGGCTAAACCAAAACGCCACCCTCACCGACGAGGCCCACTTTGCCCGGGTTGATGTGTACCACTACCAATTTCAGCCGGGCAGCATCCAGTCTCAGAGTTTGCCCGCACAATAGTGCATTTGGGGGGGTTGTCAGCCCCAAACATCATTGGTATACTGGCTGTGCGGTCTGCCGGGTCCACATAACCGGGCAGAACCCAAAAATTTCCCGCACCGGGCATCTTCATCCATTTCACTGTCCGGGTTTACCCGCCATCCGGTAAAATATGCAAGCAAGCACCGAACAGACAATCCGCGGCGTAATGCCGGACTCAATCTGGCAGTTGCTGGAACAAATTGACGCCACACTGGACACCGATTCGCCGTTGGCCGAACAGTTGATGCAAATCAACGAGATTTTGCTCAACGCGCTGCCCATTGACGCAGTTTGGTGCCAAACCGTGGCGCCGTTGGCGTACACAGCCTGCGGTCTGCTCAAAAATGAACGCGACGTACCGCCTCACATTGAGGTGAGTACGTTCAACCAGGCGCTGGCCCTGCCCGATGGCTCGCCGGAGCAAAGTACGCTGCTGACTCAGGTACTAAGCCGCCGAACACCCCAATTTTTTGCCACAGATTCAACCGCGCCGCACCTCATTGACGCTGACCTGGCCGACGCATTGTTTGCGGCAAGCAACACCAAAGCCGTGGCCGTTTTGCCGTTTACTACCACCAGCACAATTTGGGGCGCAATGGTTGTTGGGTTGCGCCAAAGCAGCCAGCCGCAGAAGTTGGCCGCAGATACCCAACAACTGCTGAGTTACTTGAGCAAACACGTTGCCCGGGGGTTGCAGCGTACGTTTCTGCTGGAAGGTACCCGCCGCCACACAGAAACGGCAATGATGCTCCACCACATTGCCCAAACCATCACCTCAAGCCTGGATATTGATACTGTTCTTCAGAAAACCATGACCGGCATCAACAATATTCTGGATGTTGAGGCCGGGTCGCTGTTGCTGCTGGACCCAACAAATGGCGAGCTGTATTTTAAATTGACCCTGCGCGGCGAAAACAAACAGATTACCAGTTACCGGCTGCAACCCGGCGAAGGAATTGCCGGCTGGGTGGTAGCCAACAACCACGCGGTTATTGTAAATTCTGTGGCGCAAGACCCGCGGTTTTCCAGCAAAATAGACAAGGCCATTGGCTTTAAAACCAAAGCAGTTATGTGTGTGCCGCTGCTGGTGCAGGGCAAGCCCATTGGCGCGCTTGAGGTGCTCAACAAACGACGCGGCCCCTTTAATCACGCCGACCTGGATTTGCTGGTGTCAATGTCGGCCTCGCTGGGGGTAGCGCTGACCAACGCCACCCTGTTTGATCAGGTCAGCGAGCGCGTCCGCCAAACAGAAATCATCAACCAGGTAACAACACGCATCAACGCCGGACACGGTTTGTCTGAAACCGCAGAGCAAATTCACCATCAGTTTAGCGCCCTGTTTCCGCTGGACCACCTGGGTTTCTCACTGATTGACAGTTCATCGGCCAAAGTGCGCCAGTGGACCTTTACCGAACACGGCAGCATTGAATACAAACAACCGGCCATTGCGGCCGGGCAGTCACGGCTGCAACAACTGCTCAAAACCAACCGGGGACAAATTTTCAACAAATTTACCCAACTGACCGGAAACTCGCGCTACCCGGACGACGATTTTTTTGTAGCGGCGGGTCTGCAATCGCAGTTGATCATTCCGTTGCAAGTGCAAGACACCTCCTTTGGGGCACTGAGCGTGGGCAGTCAGCAGGAAAACGCTTACAGCCGGCAAGACCTTGAATTGTTGCAACAGTTGGCGCCACATTTGGCCGTGGTCATTGAAAAAGCACTGCTGCTTGATAACATGGCCCAAAGCAACTACAAGCTCCACCTGCTCAACCGGCTCAGCGAAATGCTGGTGTCTACCGTAGATTTTCAACTGATTGTGGAAACGGCGCTGAATATGCTGCCCCGTGTGCTGCCAAATGATGTTCACGGCATTGTGGTAGAGGCCGAAGACGGCGTGCATGTGGGCATGGTTTTGCCGTTTGCCTTTAATAACCCAGGCCGAATTCAGACCACCCTGCTCGATAAATACGCAGAAATGACCGACCGGCGCAACCTGAAAGTGCTGTCTGAAAAAGTACTGACCGGAAATCTGCCCGTGTCTGCAGACTGGCAACAAACTTCAACCATGACCCTGCCGCTGCTGATTCAGCAGGGAACCAACGGCCTGATTTTTACGGCATCCAACAAGACAGAAGCCTACAACGATGATTTTTACCGGATTTTCTCGCTGCTGGCCTCGCAGATTTCTGCGGCGGTAGAAAACGCCCACCTGTTCCACCAGGTTGAGCAGGAACGCGCCCGGCTGGCGGCTATTTTGGCCAGCACTACCGACGCCGTACTGGTGGTGAACCGCAATGGCCGGATTGTGCTCGATAACCCCTCGGCCTGGGAAATCCTCGGAGTGCAGGAATCGCAGCGGGGGCGGCGTCTGGCTAACGCAACCTCGCTGGAAAGTCTGGTTTCGCTGTTTGAGGGGGCCATGCGCGGCGATGAAACCACCGGGGAGATTCCGCTGGAGGATGGACGCACCTACTTTGCCAATTTGTCGCCGGTGTCTGTGGGCGGAGCCGGCGTTATTGGCTGGGTGGCAACCATGCAGGATGTGAGCCACTTTAAAGAACTAGACGACCTGAAAAATGAATTTGTGAGCACCGTCTCGCACGATTTGCAATCGCCGCTGTCAGGCATTTTGATTGCGTCGCAAATGGTAGGGCAGGTGGGCGACGTCAACGAAACCCAGCGCCGGCTGTTGAATGTGGTTGAGCGGCGCGTGAAAAGCATGAGCAACCTGATTGACGACCTGCTGGATGTGGGCCAGATTGAGGCCGGCATTGATATGGAAATGACTCCAACCCGGCTGAATGACATTGTGGAAGATGCCGTGCACGCCCTTGAACCGGAAGCCACGGAAAAAGGAATTGAATTGGCCCACACCATTGCGCCCGATGTTCCGGCCGTACTGGGCAACAACAACCGGCTGCGGCAGGTGGTTTTTAACCTGGTCAGCAATGCCCTCAAATATACGCCGGGGCCGGGCCAGGTGAATGTGGCCCTGTTTTGCGTTGAACGCGAAGTTCGGCTGCAGGTATCAGACACAGGGCTGGGCATCCCCAGCGGCGACCAGCCCCACATATTTGAAAAGTTTTACCGGGTCAAAGGCGATCATGCGCTGGAGATCAAAGGCACAGGTCTGGGGTTGGCCATTGTAAAAAGTATTGTGGAACAGCACCACGGCCGCATCTGGCTGGAAAGTGTTTTTGGCGAAGGTACCACTTTTACTGTGGCGTTGCCGGCGCACAGGCCGGACAACGCACAAGATTGATGTTTTTATTATTTCCAACCGCCACAACAATTCTACTCACGTATTTCACCTGCTGACACATCACTGATCAGGCAATTTGCTAACGCACACCCTTTCTATTTGACACAAATTTTGGCCTGCGTCGTTGCTTTTTATCTGTTACGTTGCAAGCGACGGGCCGCAAACTCTTACCTGCCACTTGCCAAGCTGTTTGGCACGTTCACCCACCCCTGACCGGCCCGTATCGCTTCTATCACCTCCTGATAAATCCAGCCGTCTTCAAAGGTTTGATAGCCCGTGTTGTCCTGCCCCCGAATATCGGCTACAAATTCGCGAGCCAGATGCGTCCAGTTGCGTTGGGTATCGTCTGTGATGTTGGGCAAACTTTCGGTGATGCGGGCGGGCAAAGGAATTTCTTGCCACTCACCGCCGCGAGGGCAAAGGTAAAGCGGCCCCTGGGCATAATGTCCTTTGATGTAAATGGCGGCTTTATCCCCGTAAAAAGCAATGCAATCACCGGCAAAGCGGGGTTGCAGGCCGCTGTGTTTGAACAGGGTCGAAACAGGCCGGCTGTGGCCGGCTGCCGGCGTAATGCGAGCCATCACCGTGTAAGACCACTCGGCGTTGGCATCTGCCCATTGCAAGCCCGGCTCATCCGCCGATTTGGGAGCGAATTTCTTCCGTTCCCGAAAATGATGAACGCCGGCAACAACCGGAGCCTGGGGCATATCGTTGCGGGTTTCGCCGTTAACCGCCACAAGCGTGCTCTCCAGCACGTGCAGCACAATAGACAGTTTGTGGGTAAAGTTGTTGTTCAGCCGCCCGCCGCCCAGTTCCAGCCGGTGCGACCAGCCAAAGGGAATCAGCGGGTTGAGGTTGAAATGAGAGATACATTCCACCTCCTGGGCTTCGCCGATGGCTCCATCAGCCACTAATTCCTTTGCCAATAACGCATACGGCTGGTAGCGATAGGAGGCGGCGAAAGCCGTTTTAACTCCCCTTTTTTGAGATTCCTGAAACATGGCCCTGGCCTGGGCCGCGGTTGCCGCCAGCGGTTTATCGCAATAAATATGGCATCCCTGGGCCAGTGCTGCCATCACCGGTTCAAAGTGAACCCCGCCCGGCGTGCCCACCGCCACAATATCGGGCTGAAGCGCAGCCAGCGATTGCGCCCAATCGGTTGAAGCGTGGGGAATATCCAGCGAGGCGGCCACCTGCTCAACCACATCGGGGGTGCGGCCGGCCATGCCCACAACTTCCACACCGGCGTCCCGCAGGGCCAGGGCGTGTCCCTGCCCGGCAAAGCCGGTTCCCAAAATGAGGGCGCGTAACAATTTAGACATAATCTTATCTCCTCACGAGCTGGAAATTCCATCCGGGCTTGCTCTTTTGCATTTCAATTTCACCGTTGCGGCAGGTCAGGCCCCATTTCTTGTCATTTTTATGCAGTATTATGGGCAATAGCTCACCAAATTCACACCGTTCTCGTCTCCGGCCCAAACATTTTGCTTTGCAGCCAGCAACACCAGAGCCGGGCTGCTGTTTGGCAAGTGCGTCCAGGTTAGGCCATCGGATGAAGAC
>RFJF01000416.1 GCA_003695455.1 Chloroflexota bacterium | reverse complement strand
CCTTCGGCGGCCCACAGGCGTACCTCCACACCGGGCGGGTTTGCCAGATTTTCCCAAATCAGGGTCACAGCGCCGTCATTCCAACGATAGCCCAACAGTCGGAATTGATTGTTGAGCTGGTCATCCGGCGGGTGGGCCGGGTACTGGATGGGGTTGGGGTAAATTTGCGCGTAGTCAATGCCGTTGATGGTGATGATTTTTTCCGGCGGCACGTGCTGCTGGAAATATCGAATCACGCCGGGGCTGGGGTCCAGCATCCGTTGGTACTGCTGGATGTAAAAAATGATTTTGTCGGCGCGCACCCACTCGCCGTCATTATCCAGATTGATGGGCTCGCCGGGGTAGTGCATCATAAAACGCCAGAAACGGGTGGCAACTACCTGCTCCTCCGGGTGGGGCTGCTGGTTGAGGTAGGCCGATACCTGGTCCATCCCTTCGCCCCAGCCGATGCGCACCAGCCGCGACGCAACCGGCCCGCCGCCCGCCAGCGGGTTGAAGTAGGAAAAGTAGTAGGGGTGGTAGGGCAGGGCGGTGAGCAGCGAGAGCGCCAGCAGCGCCGCCGCACCCGACCAGCGGGCGCGGTTTGACCAGCCGCGCCGGGCCGCCAGCCAAACGTACGCCTGCGCCGCCAGCACGTTGAGCGCCGGAAACGCAGCCATCAGAAAACGGTCCTGTTTGTGACTGCCCAGGCTCATCCCGGCGGTGTACATCAGCGCGTAGGCCAGCAGAACCCACATTCCGGCATCGTCCAGCAGGATTTTTAGTTTTGATGAAAGAGCCTCCGGCTTGTTTGTTTGTAAATCGTCAATCGCCAATCGCAAATGGGCAACACCCTGCCACAGGCCGATGAGCAGGCCAATGAGCATGGCCGGGGTGGCGCGCAGCAAAAAAATCAGCGGGTAGAAAATGAGTCCGGGGTCTTCGTCGAGGACGGTGCGGCCGAGGAAGAAGAGTTTGACTCCCTCCGCGCCGACCTTTCGCGTCGCGAAGCCTGTCACCAGATTGAACGTGTCGGCGGGTACAGTCCACGCCGCGGGCCAGAGGACGACAAACACAGCCACGGCGGCGGCGGTCCAAATTACCATTACGGACAGCCAGCGCACAAACCGGCGCGGGCCGCCGGCGCGCCAAATCCAGAGCAGGCTGATGACGCCGAACATCGGCAGCAGCACCACCGCCTGCGATTTGGTGAGCATTGCCAGCCCGCCAAACAGGGCAGACAGCAGCAGGGGGCGGTTGGCGGCCCGGCCCCGTTCACCTTCGCGTAGCGAGTGGATGAGTGCCAGCAAAGCGACAAACATCAGGCCGGTCAGCAGCCCTTCGGCGCGGTTGACGCGGCTATCGCTGAGCAGAAAGGGGTCCAGGCTGATGAAAATGGCGGACAGCAGGGCAATCCAGCGGCCAAACAGTTTGCGGCAGTAGAGAAAGATGATGACCACCAGCGCGGTGTTTGCCAGCGCCACCGGCAGGCGCTGCATCCCCAGAAAATCGGTGCGACTCCACTGGTGAATCAGCAGAAAGACGCCGTCGTCGCCAATCCACCGGCCCTGCAACACAGAGCGGTACAGCGAGGCCAGAAACAGCCACACGGTTTCCAGCCAGGCCGGAAAAATGCCGGGGTAGCCGTCGCCAACCAGCGTGGCGGGCAGGTCACCGGCCAGCAAGGCGCGGTAAAAATCGGTGGCCCAGGCCCAGCGGTCTTCCTCGTCAATGGCGCGGAACACGTTCAGCGAGGTCAGCCGCACAACGCCGGCCAGCGCCAGCACAAACAGCGTTTCCAGATAAATGGAACGCGGATAACGCGGATCAGGCAGATTTTCGCCGATCTGGTTTTTTTCTGAAAAATCAGGTTGTTGGGGCATCAGTGGTTTGGTTTTAATTTGTTGCTGGCAACCACTCGCTTGAACGCCGGCTTTTTTCCAAAATTTAGTAACAATCCAACCTGTTTGCCGGTGGCGCGCAAATAGTTTAATAACTGCAAGCGATGTTCGTCTCGCAAAGTTTCAGCAGCTTTGAGTTCAACAATTATTTTGTCGTCAATGCCCATATCTGCAAAATAATTGCCTACAGCTTTTCCGTTGTAGTACACCGTCACAGGATGCTGCTGGCAAACCCGAAGCCCTGACTCGCTCAATTCAACGGCCAACGCATTTTCATACACTTTTTCCAGAAAGCCATATCCCAAGGTATTGTAAACCTGATAAAATCCACGAATGATTTTTTCGGTGATGTCAGCATATAACATGTTTTTCTCTCATGGAAAAATCTGCGCTCATCCGCGCCATCTGCGTTATCCGCGTTCCATTATTTTGAGTTCAGTCGTATCGGGATTTGCAGATGGTCGGCTCCGTTGGGCAAGCGAAGTCGCTCGCCGGTTTCCGGGTGGTAGAGGGCAATGAGCAGGGTCAGGTCCTGGGGAGAGACGCCGTCCGGCACAGCCAGCGAGACCGCATCCGGCACAACCTCGCCGGCGGCCCAACTGCCGGTGGGGGCCGCGCCGTCCTGCGGCGCGCCATCTTGCTGGGCAACCACCTGCCCCTGCCCGTCGAGCAACTGGGCGGTGACGGTGTAATCGCCGTCCACCAGCCCGGATGCCTGCCACACTAGCGTGAACTCGAGCGGGTGTCCGGGGCGGGCAACCAGTTCGCCGCCGCCGGTTTGCAGGCCCGGCAAGCGGATTGAATCGCCAAACTGTGCGCCCAGTTCCACATCCAGCGGCGGCACGTCAAATTGGCGCGGGCGGCCTTCTACCGTGACCTGTGCCACCTCCACCGCCGCCGAGTTGCCCAGTTGGGCGGTCAGCCGGTAACTGCCGGGCGGAACGTGGGCCGGCAATTCCAGTTGCCACGGGTCGCGGATGACATCGCCGGGCTGCCACTGGCCGGTGGGAAAACGGCCCGCTGCCGGAGTTCCACTCCACCCGGCACGAACCACGCCGCCGGGCTGCTCCACCAGTTGCAGAGTTACCGGCAAATCTTCGCGTAGCGATTGGTCAGAATCAGATAATTGGTTGGCGCGCCAGTAGAGTGACAGGTCGCGCCGTTCGCCGGCAGACCACGGTGCCGAGAAATCTCCCTGGATGCCCAGCAGGGCGGCCGCGCCGCCGGCCTGCGCTGCATCCAGCCGGGAATCCAGCGGCAGTTCTGCCGGGTCGGGCGGGGCATCCGGGCGGGTGACCGTCACCTGCATCCCCTCGGTGAT
>RFJF01000415.1 GCA_003695455.1 Chloroflexota bacterium | reverse complement strand
TTTGCCCCCGCCGATTTGAAGGCCGCCAATTTGCAGCGCCGCCTGCAACGCCTCTACCTGCCGATGTGGCTGGTTGACAGCCGGGCCAACGCCCTCTGGCAGGCCGAAGCCGGCTTCAATTATCAGGCGGTGAGCCACCGCGACCGGTTTGAGCAGGGCCGAGGCGGCTGGACGGAGCAGCAAATCACCGAAACCCGCGTTCGCTGGGAGCCGCGCCTGGGCCGGCTGGAACGCACCTACCAGAATGTTACCGCGCCCGCACTGGAAGAGCATTTTCAGGTGATGAATGCGCTGGGTAAATTCAAGCTGGCGGACGCCCGCCCCGTCCGGCCCGATGACCTGACCGGCACCACACCGGTTCGCCTGCCCAACCGTTCCACCACCGACGCCTGGCCCGACGCCGCTGCCGCTCTGCAATCTGTTGCCGCCGACGAGTGCCGCCGGGCCGGACGCGCGGACCACCTGCGCGAATTTCGCTGGCAGCCACAGTTCAGCGAGAAAAACTGGACCCTGCTGCTGCTGCCGGTAGCCACCACCTACTACCTGGATGACGAGCAGCAGCCGCAGCCCGTTCTTATTCACGGCCAAACCGGCAAGTTGAGCGGGCCGCGCCGGGCCTCAATGCGCCGCGCCCGGCGTGTGGCTTTTATCATTGCCGGAATTGCGGCTGCAATATTTACCGTCAGCCTGCTGGTGGCGCTGGCCTCGCTGCTGCTGCCGGCGCTGCTGGCGGTTGCGGCGCTGGGTGTGGCGCTGGCCGTGATTATTGGAATGCTGGCAATTGTTCCGCCGGTGATGGTCTGGCAGGCCAACAAAAATCAATAACGAATGACGAATGACGAATTACGGATGACCTATGACCAATAAAATTACGGCCACTGCCGGATGCCCCACCCCGATGGGCGCCACCCCAACCGATTCCGGCTTTAATTTTGCCATTTTCAGCCGGCACGCCACCCGCGTCTGGCTGCACCTGTTTGATGAACCGGAGTCCGGCGAACCATCACACACGTTTGAGCTTGACCCCGGCGCGCACCGCACCGGCGATATCTGGCACGTTCACCTGTCTGGCGTGCGGCACGGCCAGCTCTACCTTTACCAAATGGACGGCCCCTACCAGCCGGAACAGGGCCATCGTTTCAACCGCCACAAGCCCCTGCTGGACCCGTACACACGGGCCGTGTCCAGCGGCTTCCGGTGGGATTTTGAGTACGCCTACGGCTACGATACAACCTCGCCGGACAAGGATTTGTCGTTTTCTACCACCACCCACTTTGCAGGTATGCCCAAGTGCGTGGCCTACGGCAATGACGGCTTTGACTGGCAGGGCGACCGCCCCCTCAACCGGCCCTACAACAAAACCGTCATCTACGAAACCCACGTCCGCAGCCTGACCTGCCACCCCAGCGCCGGCGTGGAACACCCCGGCACCTACCGCGGCGTCATCGAAAAAATCCCCTATTTTCTGGATTTGGGCGTCACCGCCATCGAGTTGCTGCCGGTTCATCTGTTCAACGAGTGGGAATTTCAGCGGCGCAACCCCAAAACCGGCGAGCCGCTGCGCAACTACTGGGGCTACAACACGCTGGCCTTTTTTGCGCCGCAGGGCATTTACAGCCACTACCCCACCGGCCGCGGGCGGCAGGTGGTGGCCTTTAAAGAGATGGTGCAAGCCCTGCACGCCGCCGGGCTGGAAATCATTCTGGATGTGGTGTTCAACCACACGGTAGAGGGCAA
Organism: Chloroflexota bacterium; assembly: GCA_003695455.1. Lineage (GTDB taxonomy): Bacteria > Chloroflexota > Anaerolineae > 4572-78 > J111 > J095. The sequence goes on along the minus strand of RFJF01000415.1, from coordinate 1,159 downwards.
TGAGTTGGGGCCAACGCTCAGCTTCAAAGGCATTGATAACTGCATCTACTACCTGCTGGAAGACAACCGCCGCTACTACAAAAATTTTTCCGGGGTGGGCAACACCGTGGCCTGCAACCACCCCGTGGTGCAGGATTTTATCATTGATTGCCTGCGCTATTGGGTGCAGGAAATGCACGTAGACGGCTTTCGGTTTGATTTGGCAACCAGCCTCAGCCGCGACCGCTGGGGCAACATTTCCGGCAACCCGGCGCTCACCGCCCGCATTGCCGAAGACCCGCTGCTGCGCACCGCCAAAATCATTGCCGAACCGTGGGACATCGGCGGCTACCAGGTGGGCCACTTCCCCGGCGGGCGCTGGGCCGAGTGGAACGACAAATTCAGGGATGAGGTGCGTCACTTTTGGCGCGGCGACGGCGGCACCAGTTCGCTGGCTACACGGCTGGCGGGCAGCGCCGACCTGTACCATCCCAACGGACGCACACCCAACCACAGCATCAATTTTGTGGCCGCCCACGATGGCTTTACCCTGAACGATGTGGTCAGCTACAATTACAAACACAACGAAGCCAACGGCGAAGAAAACCGCGACGGTCACAATCACAACGTCAGTTTTAATTACGGAGAAGAAGGTCCCACCCAAAACGGCGGCATTGAGGCGATCAGGCTGCGGCAAATCAAAAATTTTTGGGCCACGCTGCTGCTCAGCCAGGGCACACCCATGATTAACGGCGGCGACGAGTTCCGGCGCACCCAGCAGGGCAACAACAACGCCTACTGCCAGCACAACAAAATTTCATGGTACGACTGGCGGCTGCTCAAACAGCACGCCGAGGTGTATCGCTTTGCCAAACACGTGATTGCCCTGCGGCAGGCGCACCCGGTGTTCCGACGCACCACCTTTTTTACCGGGCTTGACATTGACGGTGACCAGTTCCCCGATGTGCACTGGTACAACACCGACGGCGGGCACGCCACTTGGGACCCCGCCGATAAATGTTTGATGATGCGCATGGATGGCTCGCGGGAGGAAACCGGCGCGGATGTTGACGATGTAGACGTGCTGATGCTTTTTAACGCCGATACCCTGCCGCACCTGTTCTCGCTGCCGGAAACGCCGCACCAGGGCAACCGGCTGCTCATTATAGATACCAGCCGC
>RFJF01000414.1 GCA_003695455.1 Chloroflexota bacterium | reverse complement strand
GTTGCCCCGCCGCCCGCCCCGCCGGAAAATCCCCCACTATCAAGTGACCGCCGCCGTCATTCGCCGCAACGGCAAAATACTCATTGCCCGGCGGCCCGAGGACAGCATGCTGGGCGGAATGTGGGAGTTCCCCGGCGGCAAGCAGGAGGCAGGTGAATCGCTGCCGGAATGTTTGCGGCGCGAGATTGCAGAAGAACTGGGGGTGCAAATTGAAGTGGGGCGCTTGCTCATCAGTTTGGACCACGCCTACACCCATTTTAAAATCACCCTGCACGCCTTTGAGTGCCGGCTGGTTTCCGGTACGCCGCAAGCCATCGGCGTGGCAGACTGGCGCTGGGTTTTGCCGGACGAGTTGGATGGCTACCCCTTTCCCCGCACCGACCGGCAAATCATCACTGCAATGAACAATGAAACAATGAAACAATGACCAAACTACCAACTCCACAAACTCCACAAACTCCACAAACTCCACAAACTCAATAAACTCAATTTATCGGGAGGAAAATATGTTAATTGGCGCACACCTGTCCACCGCCGGCGGCGTGGACAAATCATTCAAACGGGCAGAAGAACTGGACTGCACCGCCTTTCAGATTTTTACCAAATCCAACCGCCAGTGGCGGGCCAAAGATTTAAAACCGGAAGAGGTGGAACGCTACCACGCCCGGCAGGCCGAAACCGGCATCGGGCCGGTCATCTGCCACGCCAGCTACCTGCTCAACCTGGGCACGCCGGACGACGCGCTGTGGAACAAATCCATTGACGCGCTGGTGGTAGAACTGGAACGCTGCGAACAGCTCAACATTCCCGCGCTGGTACTGCACCCCGGCGCGCACGTTAAAAGCGGGGTTGAGGCCGGGGTGGCTCGCGTGGCGGCGGGGCTGGATGTGGTGCACAATCGCCTGCCGGATGTGCGCTGCAAAGTTGCACTTGAAATTACCGCCGGGCAGGGAACAGCGCTCGGCGCAACCTTTGAGGAATTGGCCGCCATCATCAACGCCTGCGCGCAGAGCGACCGGCTGGCGGTTTGCTTTGACACCTGCCACGCTCTGGCCGCCGGCTACGAGTTCCGTACCCCGGAAAGTTACGCCGCCATGATTGAGCAGTTTAATGCGGCGCTGGGGTTGGAGCGGCTGGCGGCGGTACACATGAACGACTCGCAGAAAGATGTGGGCAGCCACGTGGACCGGCACGAACACATCGGCGAGGGCTGCATTGGATTGGAGCCGTTTGGCTACTTTCTCAACGACCCGCGGCTGGCAAATATCCCCTTTTTGCTGGAGACGCCGGTCAAAGACGACCCCGGCGATAACCGGCGCAACCTGGCCCGGCTTCGCAGCGTTGTCAAATAACGCCGCAGTACAGGGGCAGACAGAGGCGCACAAGCCGCGGCAAGACACCGCGGTGTGGGACTCGCTGAATAAAACACCAATAAACCGGTAAACTTTAATATTAATTTTTAAAAATTCCTAAATTCGTTCAAAAAACCTATTGCATAACGACATAAAGTATGTTATACTACTTGACATATTATTAAGATATGGTTTGCGAGGCAGGAAAGAGAAACCCGGGCAATCTGAAACTACGATCTATCCAACAGGAGTCCAGGAGGGATTATGTTAACCAATGCTCAAGCAGAGACGCCGGAGCGGATAAATTATGTGGTTCACCGTAAGCCTCAGCCAGATTTCGCCACAGCCCGGCAAAACGGTGAAGATTTGCCCGATTTGCAACCTGATTTAGAGTCATCCGCACGCCTGCCTCCCTTTTCAACCAAAACAGTTCAGGATACCGATAACGAGGATGAAGAAGTTCTTTTTCCAGAAAAAATCAGCCCGGATTTTGATGTAGAAGACACCATTGCCCTTTATCTTAAAGAAATCAGTCGCATTCCTCTACTGACTCAGGCCGAGGAAGTCCAACTGGCTAAAGCCATTGAACGCGGGAAAAAAGCTGCCCAACGCCTCAAGCAATCGCCTCACCTTGCGGCGGACGAACAACTCAATCAACAGATCAAAGAGGGACAGGAAGCCCGTTGCAAACTGATCGAAGCCAATTTCAGGCTGGTGGTCAGTATTGCCACAAGATATGTGGGTCACGGCGTTTCTTTTATGGACCTGATTCAAGAAGGTGACATTGGGCTGATC
>RFJF01000413.1 GCA_003695455.1 Chloroflexota bacterium | reverse complement strand
CTGGCATCCGGCGGCGCGCTGATTTTGTTTGTGGCCGCCTTTTGGGGGCCAAATCGCGGCACTGCAGAACACCGCAAAATGATTACCTTCCTGGGGCAGATTGTACTGGGCCTGCTTCTGTTTGACCTGCTGCTGGAATGGGCCGAATACTCAACCCAACTTTACGCTTCAATTCCGGCCCACACCGAAAGTATGCAGTTGATCCTCTTTGGGCCGTACTGGTGGGTCTTCTGGATTGTGCATATTCTCATCGGCGCGGTGATACCCATTTTGCTGCTGGTACTGGCAAAAGACAATATTCCTGCCGTTGCCACCGCCGGCGCGCTGATTGTGATTACCTTCATCAGCGTCCGGTTGAACATTGTCATCCCCGCGCTGGCGGTAGAAGAACTGGAAGGTCTGCGGAACGCCTTTACCGGCCCCGGCCTGTCATTTGACTACTTCCCCAGCTCAATGGAATGGCTCTTCTTTATCTGGACAGTATCGCTGGCGGGCCTGCTCTTCCTGGTGGGCTACAGCCTGCTGCCCATTGTTCGCCAACAGAAGGAGGCTGCATAATGGCTGAAAACGTTAAAACCCCTGATGTAAAAACCGAAACCGGCATTTTGAACGAAACCGTCACCCGCCGCGATTTCATTAAAACCAGCGCCTTTGTGGGCGGAACCGCGGCACTGGCCGGCGGAATTTCATGGGCGCAAAATGGCCCGGATCACGGCGGCGCGTTTATTGCAGATTCCGCATCGGCGGCCGGTACCTACCCGCTCAACAAACCTGAACACATCATCTACACCGTCTGCCTTAACTGCCACACCGCCTGCAACATCAAAGCCAAAATTCAGGATGGTCTGCTGGTAAAAGTTGACGGCAACCCCTACAGCCCCCAAAACCTGCTGCCCCACCTGCCGGAAGATACCCCGCCGGCCGAAGCAGCCAAAGTAGACGGTAACGTCTGCCCCAAAGGGCAATCCGGCGTGCAAATTGCCAACGACCCCTACCGCCTGCGCAAAGTTCTCAAACGGGTTGGCCCGCGCGGTAGCGGCAAATGGCAAACCATTGACTTTAACCAGGCCGTGGATGAAATTGTCAACGGCGGCAACCTGTTTGGCGAAGGCGACGTGGAAGGGCTGGACGCCATCTACAAACTGCGCGACCCCGAGCTGGCCAAAGAACTGGGCGCCGACGCCTCGGCCGTAGCTGCCGGCGATATGACTCTGGACGAGTTTAAATCCAAACACGCCGCCCATCTGGATATGCTGATTGACCCGGACCACCCCGACGCCGGCCCGGTCAACAACCAGTTTATCTTCCAGGGTGGACGTATTGAACACGGCCGCAAAGAACTTGCCAAACGCTTCACCTACGATGGCTTTGGTTCGGTCAACTTCTACCTGCACACCACCATCTGCGAGCAGAGCCACCACATTGCCTACGATGAAATGACCGGCGGCAAAAAACACCACCTCAAACCCGATTCCCTGCACAGCGAATTCATCATCTACTTTGGCACCGGCGCTTTTGAAGCCAACTTTGGGCCAACCAACATGACGGCCAAAGTGACCAGCAACATGGTCAATGATGGTCTCAAAATTGCCGTGGTAGACCCGCGCTTCAGCAAAACGGCCAGCAAAGCCTGGAAATGGATTCCCATCAACCCCGGCGCCGACGCCGCGCTGGCGATGGGTATGGTTCGCTGGATCATTGAAAACGAACGCTACGACGAAACCTACCTGACCAACCCCAACAACGATGCCGCCAATCTGGACGACGAAACCAACTCCACCGACGCCACCCACCTGGTTCGCACCGATGACATGGTGCTGCTCACCCCCGCCGACGCCGGACTGGAAGGCGAAGACAGCTACGTGGTGCTGCAAGACGGCACCCCGGCCCTGTCTGCCACGGCCGAAAGCGGCGACCTGTTTGTGGATACCACCGTCAACGGTATCCCGGTTAAATCGGTCTTCCAACTGCTCAAGGAACGCGCCGAAGAATACACCCTGGAAGAATACGCCGCCATCGCCGGTGTAAAAGTGGACGACATTGTGGCCCTGGCCGATGAATTTACCAGCCACGGCAAAAAAGCCGCCGCCGAAATGTATCGCGGTCCGGTGCAGCACACCAACGGCTACTACAACGGCACGGCCATCATCACCCTCAACCTGCTCATTGGCAACCCGGACTGGAAAGGCGGTCTCTCTGCCGGCGGCGGTCACTGGCACGAAGACGGCTCCAAACCCGGCGCGCCCTTCCCCAAAGCGGTTGTGGCGGCTGCGCCCGGCGGTATGAAAAAATTCGGCATCCACATCAACCGCGAAAGCGCCAGCTATGAGAAAACCACCTACTTTGAAGGCTACCCGGCCAAGCGCCCCTGGTATCCCTTTACCAAAGAACTGTACCAGAACATCATCCCCAGCGCTACCGCCGGTTACCCCTACAAAGCCAAGGCGCTCTTCATCAACAAGGGAACGCCGGTGCTGGCCTCGCCTGCCGGGCACAAGCAAATTGAAATGCTGCGCGACCCCAAAAACATCCCCCTCTTCATTGCTTGTGATGTGACCGTTGGCGAAACCAGCATGTACGCCGACTACATCTTCCCCGATCTGAGCTACCTGGAGCGGTGGGGTATGTCGCACACCACGCCCGACGTTAACAGCAAGTACAGCAAGGTTCGCCAGCCCGCCGCCCCGCCTGTAACTGAAATAGTCACCGTAGACGGCGAAGAAATGCCCGCCAGCATGGAAGCCTTTTTGATTGCCGTGGGTAAAAAATTGGGCCTGGCCGGCTTTGGCAAAGACGGTTTGGGCGAAGGTTACAACTTTGACCGCCCCGAACAGTTTTATCTGGCTGAAGCAGCCAACCTGGCCTTTGGCGACAAAGAAGACGGCTCCGAAACCCTGCCTGCCGCTGATGAGGAAGAAATGCGCATCTTCCGCGAAGCGCGCGCGCACCTGCCTAAAGCCGTCTTTGATGAAGAGGTCTGGAAAGCCGCCGTACCCGCAGACTTGTGGCCCAGCGTGGTCTACCTGCTCAACCGTGGCGCCCGCACCGAACCGGCTTCCAAAGCCGTCAAAGGCGATAAAATTGGGCACACCTCCAAACTCAACTGGCACTTCTTTGTCAACAAAGTGGGCAAAGCTAAAAACAGTATGACCGGTGAACGCTTCAGCCCCCTGCCACTGGTTGAACCCGTCAAAGACGCCGGCGGCAACGAAATCAAGGATGACGGTTTTGACCTCAACCTGATTACCTATAAAGAGGTCACCGGTGGCCAGAGCCGTACCATTGCCTCACCGTGGCTGCACGGCGCCATTCTGCCGGAAAACTACGTGCTGATGAACGCCTCTGACGCCCGCCGTCTGAGCTTGCAAGATGGCGACTACGTGCGCGTTGTCTCGGCCAGCAACACCGACGGCAAGGTGCAAATCAATGACGCCCGTGAATACAACGTAGTAGGCAAAGTTCGCGTAACCGAAGGGATGCGCCCCGGCGTCATCGCCGCCAGTTGGAGCTACGGCCACTGGGCCTACGGCTCGCACGATGTGGAAGTTGACGGCCAGGTGGTTAAAGGCGAAGCCCGCCGCGCCCGCGGCATTGTTCCCAACCCGGCCATGCGCATTGACCCCGTTCTGGGCGATGTCTGCCTGACAGACCCCATCGGCGGCAGCGCCAGCTTCTTTGACACCAAAGTTAAGGTAGAAAAAGTTGCCGGCCCAATGAACGGCCAAATGGCGTAACCACTTCTCCTCCTTGTCCGTGGAGTCCGGGGTTTCCCCGGACTCCATTTTTTTCTGATTTTGTTTGTGAGATTTGTAACGTTTCCCGCCGTACTGCATCTAATAAACAGGGGCTGTCCGGTAAAAAACCGGTTCTTTGAGCAAAAAACTGATATGCAGCCGGAAAGTAAGGAGCAGGGAAGCAGGAAGTAATGGCCTACTCCTTACGCCATAATCCCTACTCCATTTCTGTAATATTAAGTATCTGCGGAGGAACTCTAATGAAACATAAAATCATCTTATTTGCCACCCTTGCCCTGATAAGTATAATCGGGGTGACGGCCTGCGGGCAGGCCGCCGCCAATGCGGTCCCGGCGGCAGTTGTTGCGGCCCCCACGCCGGACATGGCCGCTTATCGCGCTCTGCTGGATGACGCACGCAGCGCCCTTGAAAAGAGCGATTTTGCCGAGGCCAAATCTTTGGCCCAGGAGGCCGCCCGGCTCAATCCCGCCGACAATACCGCCTTTGGCATTTTGCAAGAGGCCGCCGTGGGTGAAGCCGCCGACGACTACCTGAAAAATCTACCCGACCGCCGCTACCGCATTGACACCGAACACTTTTTAGCCAACAAAGTCAACGGCGAACCCTACTTTATTCTGGATGTCCGCGAAGCCGATGAATACGAGGCCGGGCATATTGACAACGCCGTCCACATCCCCCTGCGAGAACTGACCCAACATCTGGACAAACTGCCCGAAAGCAAAAGCCATCCCATTCTGGTGTACTGCCACACCCAAAAACGGGCCACCCACGCGCTGGTTGTTCTGCGAGAATTGGGCTACACCAACGTCTACAATCTCGAAGGCGGCATCAAGGCCTATCAGGAGTGGACAGAAAACAATCCAACACCCACCCCCGGCCCCACCGCCACCTTTGAACCCGAAGGGCCAAGCTGTTGACCAATTATGAATGATGAATGATGAATTGTGAACGCAGCAAATCATTCACCATTCGCTATTCACAATTCACCATTTACAATGATGAAACTACTGCTCGCATTTACACCGTTCCATACGCCCGCCTCGCCGCCGTTTGGGTTGGCCTGCCTCAAAGCCGCCGTCGAAACCGCCCGCCCGGACGTATCGGTGCGCACGGTTGACTGGAACCTGGCCTTCTTCCGGCGCTGGCTTGGCGGGCAGATGCCGCATCTGTGTCACCTGCACCCCACCCACCTGCTGGGCACGGTCTGCCCCACGCTCATCACCGATAGCGGCGTGGGCCGGATGATTCTGGATGATTTAACCCGCCTGCCCGCCACCCCGGACGAGCAACATCGCTACATGCAGGCCGCCCGTCTGCTGGATGACCTGTACAACCGGCTGGCCGCCTTTTACACCGACATCCTGTTCCCCGTGGTTGAAGGGCGCGCCACCCTCTCGCCGCAAGCCGAAGATGCGCTCTTTGGCGCAGAGCTGGCCCAGGTAGAAGCGGAGCAGCCGGACCTGGTCGGCTTTTCCATTCTGGCCGAGCAAAACCTGCTTTACGCGCTGGCGCTGGGCAAAACCATCCACCGCCGCTTCAAAACCCCCATTGCGCTGGGCGGGGCCATGCTCTCGCATCTGGAACCCACCGAACTGTTGCAGGCTTTCCCCTGGCTGGATTACGTCTTTTTCGGCGAAGCAGAAAAAAATCTGGTGGATTTTGTGGATGCCTGGCCCCGGCAGGAATTTGACAAAGTGTACGGGCTGGCCTATCGCCAACGCGGCAAAATCAACG
>RFJF01000412.1 GCA_003695455.1 Chloroflexota bacterium | reverse complement strand
TCGCGGTAGCGGTTGAAGCCCAACACCAGCCCCACCACAATCAGCACACCCAGCGCAATTCCAATCCACGAACCGCTGAAAATTGAGCGATCCAGCGGCAGGCTGTCTACCGGTTTGTGGCACATCATACAGGTTTTGGCCTGCTCGGCGGCGGGCGTGCCGCAGTGCATGCAGCGTCGCTGGCGGTGGTACTGGGCAGTAACTTTGCCGCAGGTGGGGCATTTAATTTGATGCGGGGCCAGCGGCGACCCGCAGGCAGAACATTCGGACATAGCAATGAATAATTAACAATTAGCAATTAACAAATTAGGGCGAAGGTTGAAAAACTCACCCAACTCACCACACTTACCCAACTCGTTGCGGCGAACGGAAATTATGAAACGGCGGCGGGAAATTGTCAATTCCGGCGGAAGGCCGATTCCGGGGCAAACAGCAAACCGCCGATGAGCAGCAGCGCCAGCCCGCTCAACACCGCACCGAGCGTGCGGGGCGCAGTGCTGCCCATTTGCAGTTGAACTGTGTGTTCGCCGGGCGGCACATCCACCGTAATCAGGCCGTGCGGCGGTTCAAACCGGTGCACCACCGGCTGCCCGTCGAGCAGAACCTGCCAGCCGGGATAATCGTAGGTGTAAAATTGCAGCACAACCGGCGTTTCCGCCTGCACCCGCACAGCGTCGGACGCGCCGCCGTGGTGCAGCATTTCCAGCGTGCCCTGCCCGGCGATGATTCCCGCCGTGGTCAGCGGCTCGCCGGCCAGATATTGGGCTTCCATCGGGCTGGTTTGCGGTTGTTCGTCGGTGACGGAAACCATCCCCACCCGGTCCGCAATCGAGGCCCGGTCCCAGTTAATCACCGCCAGCGGCGTTTCGGCCCACACCGGAATATCGGTGTACTGGGGCAGGGTGTAGCTGAACGATCCCAGCACCACCACCAGCAACAACAAAATCAGCGGCGGCGGGGCGGCGGGGCGCGGCGTAACCTGCGCCTGCGCTTCCAGCCCGGCTACCAGCGCGCCGGAGACCACCGCCGTGGTGAAGGCCGTGACCGCCAGCAATCGCCACGGAAACTGCACCAGCGCGGCAATCGGCAGCACCTGCCACACCCCCGCCCCCCACGGCGACATCAGCAGCACGGCGGCCAGCGTGGCCGCAAAAAAGAAAATGGCCGTGGTTCGGTGGGGGTAGCGGTTCAACAGGCTGACCAGCAGCGCAAACGCCAGCAGCACAAAGACCACAATGCCCAACTGAAACGAAAAATCATCGGCGGTGCCCGGCCCGGCGTAGCCGTAGCCCCAGTTTTCCTCAAAAAATTGCGAAAAGTAGACAAAGTGCTGCAAGTAGTTGTAACTGCCGCTGGTCCACTGTTCAATTTTGATGTAGCGGGTTTCGGCCAGCATGGGCAGCAGGTAGATGGCCGCCAGCAGGATGCCCAGCAGCCCGGCTCCGGCAGCGGCCAGCCCGTGCCGGAGCAGCGCGCCGGGGTTGACCTTCACTTTCACCAGCATCAGGTACAAAATGTAGAGCATCAACACCGGAGTGAAGGTAAAAAATGAGGTGTGATGGGTGAGCGCCAGCAGGCCGTAGCTCAAACCGGCCAGCGCCAGCCGGCGGCGGCCCGGCGCGGCCACCAGTTCGGTGAAGGCCCAAAAGACGAAGGGAATCACCGCCAGCGCCACAAACTCGGCATAGGCGCTGCGCACAAAAATCTCAACCAGATGGAACGGCACAAACATGTACACCACTGCCGCCAACAGCCCGGCGTTGGGACCGAACAACCGCCGCCCAAAACCAAACATCCCCAGCCCCCCGGCGATGGTAGCCAGCGCATACATAGTTTTGACGGCGGCGGTAAGGCCAAAGCCCAACAGCACAAACAGCTCGGCGGCGTAAAAGGCCAGCGGCGCGTACAGGTTGAACAGCGGGTAGCCGTAGCCAAAGGCAAAATCCGGCGACCAGCGCGGCCAGAGGTAGCCGTCACGGAGGGTCTGGTCAAACTCTACCAAAAAGAAAACGCTGTGCCGGGCATCGTGGGCGTTAAAAAAGTAGGCCGGGGTCAGCAGCGGCCCCCACGCAAACAGCGAGAGCGCCAGCACCAGCCAGATATTTGCATCGCTTTTGGAAAACAGCCGCTTCATTTCCAGCGCCCCCAACCCCAAACCAGTAATCCCATCGCCAGCAGCAGCGAGACGAAAGTGATCCAGCGGCCCGCTACCCGCACCGGCGTATCCTCAAATCGAAGCTCCAGAAAATGGGACCCCGTGGGAATGGGAACCTGCATCCAGCCCTCAACGGGGGTGGTGCGGATTTGCGGCCGGCTCACCGGCGGGCCAATCCGCGTGACCGGTCCTTTTTCCCGGTCCAGGTTGCCGTCGTGCGGCCCCAAATCCTGGTAAATTGTCGCCGTCCAGCCGGGGTAGTAGGGCACAAAAAAGGTGACCACCTGCCCCTCTTTTTCCGTGCCTACCCACAGCAGTTCGTGCACGCTGTCCATTTCCATCGAATAAACGCCCACGCTCTGGTCGGCGGGCAGGGCGGTGTAGTTGACTTTGGTGTCAATCTGCCCGCCGCGAATCACCTGTTCGGCCAGGGTGGACCAGGTGGGGATGCGGCGTACCCAGGCCGTCTGCCCGGTCATCTCGTCGCTGGATTGCTGAAAGCGAAACAACGCCGCCTGGCTGACCGGCCCCTCGGTGGGTTTGGGCGGGCGCACCTCGGCGCGGATGTAGGGGTAACTGGAAAGCAAAATCAGCGCGCACAGAATTATCAGGGAATAAGGGACGGGAAACAGGGAACGAGCGCCGGGGGGAAGGGGAGCAGAAGAAATTTGCTCACTGGTCATTGCTTGTTCATTGCTCACTGCTAATTGTTCATTGACAGGTGGTTCACCGGCCATCACGGCTCCGGCGGTCACGGCCAGAAACGGCGCGATGACCACCAGCAATCGCCACGGGAACTGGGCAAACGTGGAAAGCGGCAGCACGGCCCACACCCCGTATGAGGCGGGCGTGGTCAGAAAAATCAGCAGGATGGTAACGGCCTGAAAAAGGTAGAACGAGCGCCGGATTCGCGCATCTGCCAGCCGGGGGACCAGCCAGAACGACAGCACAAACAGCAGCAGCGCGGCCAGCCCCAACTGGAATCCGGTGTCGTCATCCGGGCCGGGGATGCTGGCTCCAAAGCCCCATTTGGGCGAAAATAGCTGGAACAACTCCACAAAATCATCGCCAAAGGCAAAGCGACCGCCCACCCACTGGTCAACCCGCACGTATTTGTATTCCAGAATGGCCGGCAGCCAGAAGATGGCGCTGACACCCAGCCCCAGCAGCAGCACGCCCAGCGGGGCCAGTCCGGCTTTGATTAAACGTAAAACGTAAAACGTAAAACGTAAATTGGGATGTGGCGCAGAGTTCCGGCGCAACGTGTGATGCGGAGATTCAGAGGGTTCCGGTGATTCGCCATTCGGCATTCGCCATTCTGACACCACCTGCCACAACAGCATCACCGCCACGTACAGCCCCAAAATGGGCGTGAACAGCAGGGCCAGCAAATTACTGGTGAACATCAACCCGGCGTAGGCCAGCGCGGCCCACACCAGCGCCGCCAGCCGGGGCCGGGTGACGGCCTCAAAAAATCCCCACAGCACCAGCGGGATGAACACAAAACCCACCGATTCGGCCAGCGCGGCCCGCACGTACAAATCAAACAAATGGTAGGGCAGGTACACGTACACCAACGCCGACACCAGCCCGGCGCGCGGCCCCAACAGCCGCCGCACAAACAGAAACATGGTCAGCCCGGAAAGCAGAACCGACAGACCGAACACAATTTTGACCGCGGTCACAATATCAAAACCGGCCAGATGCAGAAACTCGCCGGTGTAGCTGGACAGCGGCCCGTAAATGTTGAAAAAGGGGTAACCGTAACCAAAGGCAAAATCCGGCGCCCAACGCGGATACCAGATGCCATCCTGAATGGCTTTGTTGAATTCGTACAGAAAATAGACCGAGTGGCGGGCATCGTGCGCGCCCCAGTAGTAGCCCGGCTGCAACAGCGGAGCCAGCGCCGGCAAAGACAGCAGCAGGGTGAGCCAGATGAATGGCGAATGGCGAATGGTGAATGGCGAATGGTGAACGGGAGCCGTCGATTGCCCCGTGGTCTCCGGGTTCTGCACTCTGGATTCTGGATTCTGGATTCTGGCCCCTGCCATCACTTCACCTCCAGAATGACCCGGCCCTGCGAATCGCCGGTAACGGGCAGGCGCTCCAGCGTCGATTCATCGTACAGGCCCAAAAAGAGGCGGTACGGGCCGGGCGGCGCATCGGCGGGCAAGGCGAGGGGGTAGGTATCGGCAATGATTTCACCGGGAATCCAGCGCGAGGTGGGGTATTCGCCGTCCTGCGGCGGGCCGTCAAACTGGGCCAGCACGGCATCGCCGGCACCCACCAGATGGACAAACACCTTCAAATCACGGTCAAACACGGCCAGCGGCTGCCAGCGCACGTGGAGCAGCAATGTTTGGCCGGGCGCCAGCCCGGTGAACGGCGGAGGCGGCGGCGCGGCGGCGGCGGAGGAATCAGGGG
>RFJF01000411.1 GCA_003695455.1 Chloroflexota bacterium | reverse complement strand
GTGAAGCTGGTGCCCCACCACGGATACAGCCCCCGCGTATTGGCCGGGATAATTTCGACCGGTTTGGCGGGCGCGCCGTCTACCACATCCAGCAGCCACAAATCGTTGTTGGCCTGCCAGCCGGGCGGGTTGGGGCTGCGCTCGGCGGTGGTGTAGGCCACCCGCGACTGGCTGATGACCGGCGACCAGGCGGCTTGCAGTACCCCGCGCACGCCGGTGGTAATGGGCGGCTCGCCGACAATGGTGGTTGAGGCCAGCATCAGTTCATTGAGCGGCATCTCGATTTCGTTGGTCAATTCAACGGTGTAAATCAGGCGGCGGCTGTCCGGCGAGAGGTCAAACGCGCGGCCGTCGAGTTTGCCGTGGGTGGTCAGCGCCCGGCGGCTGCTGCTGGTACTGCGCATGAGCCAGGCGTTGCCGTTGGCGGTGTAGGCAATGGTGCCGTCTACCTGCACCGAGGGCAGGGTATCTTTGGGGCCAATGACCATAATTTCCGGCACCGGCTGGATAACCGTTACCCGCGAGATTTCGGTGCGGCTGACCTCCTGCCCGTTTTCATAGACCACGCGGGTGCTGATTTCGTCCTCGCCGTTGGTGCCCAACTGGGCCATGCGTGTTTCGCCGGGGGCCAGCGCCTCGTTGACCACGGTCTGGCGCTCAAAGGGAATCACCTCGCGCTCCACCTCAACCTCCTCGGTGACGCGGGTGACCACCACGGTCAGCCCCGGCTCAAGCCGGGTGTACAGGTCCGGCTTCACCCGGTCCAGCTTGCCCAACTCCACCCCGGCCTCGTCCAGCGCCTCGCGCACGGTGCCGCTTTCGGTGGTCAGGGCCAGCCGGTTGCCGTCCACTTCAATAAAAACCTGGCCGGGCGGCTGCGGTTGGCAGGCCGCCAGCCACAGCAGGGCCAACAATAATCCGGTCAGATGGGCGTATTGTAATTTTGTGAGTTGCATCACTGGGTACGGGCTGCCTTTGTTCAACGTGGGAAGAAATTATACCACAGGTGAAGCCCACGCTGAAAAGTTGCGCCGGGGGGAATCCAATTTCCCTTTAAGGGAAATTGCATTTTCCTTAAAGGGGAATCCATTTTTCCTTAAAGGATACGCGCCGTTTCTCACTGACAAAACCCAATTCTCTCAGTGAGATAATTTATGTGGTTCAACCGGATTTCAGGGAGTAACGTTGCAATCTGTAAAACGTAATGCGTAAAACGTAAAATTACGCTTTACGTTTTACGTTTTCAATGTGTCAACCCCCTGAATTCCAAAAGAGCTATTTATGTTTCCTGCCGGGAAGAGTTTGCCGCGCCGGTATCATCGGTAACCAGGCTGGTGCTGCCGAGGCGGTCGTTGGCGTAGCAGTGTTTGGTGGTGGGTTGAGCACATCTGGCCCGCTGTTAACAATGATTTGAAAGTTGCTTACGTGGACAGTATAATTAACCTGAAGAGTTCAAATTCAGGAGTGGCTTGATGGATACAATTGAAACGGCATCCCGGATTCAACAGATTACGCAACAACTTGATCGGCTCATTGCCGAGATGATGACTCTCCGGGGTCAGGTTGTTGCTTTAACTGCTGAAACATCCACAAACCCGACCTCGGTACGCCAGGCCGGCTATTTTGGCATGTGGGCCGACCGTGAAGATATGGCTGGACAGTCTTCACGGGCCTGGCTTGAGGAATTGCGAAATCAACAGTGGAGGTATTCTTGACCGGGGCATTACTCGATACGACGGTGCTGATTGATTTATCGCGGGGGAATAATGACGCGGCTGATTTTGTGGATGCCGGTCGCCAGGCTGAAATCCCACTGTGTATCTCCGTCATTTCAGCAATGGAGTTGATTTTTGGTTGTCGGGACAAAGCTGAAGTGGAAATGATCAAACAACTCATTGCTGATTTTACCCTGCTTCATCTGACCCCGGCTGAATCGGTGAAAGCGTACGATCTGATGCTGTCCTACAGCAAAAGCCATCATCTGGCTATTCCTGATGCCTTGATTGCCGCCACCGCATTGACCCACAATCTTGAACTGGCTACCGATAATGACCGCCATTTCAGGATGATACCAGATTTAAGAGTTAGCCGCCCTTATTGATCGGTTTGGGTGACAGGAACAGGCTTGCAAAAAATTCATTTTTGTTTATGCCGGTCTGGTCGAGCAAACTGCCGTAGGGCGTGTACCCGAGGCGGCTGATTTGGTTGCCGGTTTCGTCGGTGAGCAGGGTGGTGCTACCCAGGTGGTCGGTGTGGAGACACGCAAGCGTAGCTTACCATTGACGCGGGTGGCAGAGACCAACAAAAAACGCGCCATGCTCAATGGTGGAACGCGTTTGGCCGCAAAGTGCTAAGGCGTGTTGGGTTATGCTGCCTTCCCCAAACATACCAGACTTGCTAAATACAGATTTATATCGATTAAGAAATATCCTCCTCTTTGCCTTTTTCAATTGCCTCCTTGACCTCATCGAACGCCTCCTTAAAGCTTTTCTCTTGCATTCCAAGCCCTTTCATCATTTCAATCCGCAAAAAATATAATACACTAAATATGATGGCCGATACAAGCGATATACATGAGAAAAACGATAAAGTTGATGGTAACAGAGAAAAAACATTGTTGTCATT
>RFJF01000033.1 GCA_003695455.1 Chloroflexota bacterium | reverse complement strand
GTGGTGTGGTTGAGCGTATCTTCCAGAATTTGGTGTGCGGTGTCGGGTTCTGATACCTGAATGGCATGCACAAATGAATCGCCCAGCATCAAAATCCGAAAGCGTCCGTCGGGGTTGGCTTCGGGCTGTTCGGTATCGTGCATGCCGCGGCTGTTCAGTTTGAGGTTGTGAACATAGTTGCCGGTGGCAATGGTGGTTTCAAAATTGGGGTTGCCGCGCCAGCCGGTTGGGGGCCAGCAGGATTCGGCGGGGTTGGTCTGGCTGCTGTCAAACGGGGGCGGCAGCCATCGAGCCAGGAGTTCCAGCGCCAGCAACGCCAGAAAAATGCCGGCCACAGCCAGTAGAAAATTCTGCGCAAATTTCACGGGTACCGGTTTCAGGTTGAGGTAATTTGGCCCGACGAGGCGAGGGCAAAACCGCACGATGTGCAGAAGGCATCATCCGGTTGCACAGGGCTGCCACAATCGGGGCAGGTTGGTTGGTGCGAAGGCAACACTGCCGTTGGCGCCGGCAACGGGCTGCCGCAGTGGCTGCAAAAGGCATCGCCGGGTTGGTAGGGGCTGCCGCAATGGGCGCAGCCTGCCGCCAAACCGGCGGCCGACTCCCGCTTGAGCCGCTCGATTTCGGCGTTGGCCGCGCCAACAAAAGCGCTCTTGGCAGAAGCGCCGGCCTGGCGTGTTTCCTGCACCAGCCGTTCAATTTCAGAATCCAGTTCTGCGTCCAAAAGCGCGGTATCGGTTTGCTGCAGCCGGTCCATTGTTTGGCGGATTCCTGCCGCCTCAAGCTTGGCCTTTTCCAGCAGTAATTGGTAATCGGCCTCATCCACTTTGCCCATTTCATAGTCAAACATCAAATCTTTGATGGATGCCAGTGTGGCATTGTAACGGGCCTGGTATTCTTCTAGCGTTTGGCCGGTTCGGTCTACCCGGAAAACCGAATGGACGCGGGTTTGTTTCCACAGGGGGTAGCCAATCAGCAGCAGGGCGGTCAACCCCAAAATAATCACCACCAGAATGGTTAAAAATTCCATAAGCCACGTTCTCTGCATAAAAATAATTGGCGTGATTGTAACACGGTGCGGGGTGAGCCACAAAATCAAGGTGAAAATCAGCCCGGTTTATTGGTGCTCAAAAATTTTAGGGTTTGGCACTGGATTTTTGCCGTTGGCTGCCGATACAAAAATACCGGTAGATAATTAGTCCTATTCTAATAAAAAATTCACAATTTTATGGCAAATAGGTGATGATATATTCGGAATTTAGTGTATAATGATTTGGGTGAAATTTACGCTCCTCAAAATTTTGCTGATTGACGGGAGCGCCACGTCATGAGGGAACCGATTGATTTTTCAAGAGCAAATGTCCGTACCCACTGCTGAGCCGGCACCCAATAATTCCGGCAATTTGCCACTGATTTTGGTGGTTGATGACAGCCCGCTGAATTTAAAGTTTCTCTTTGCCGCGCTGCGGCGAACAGACTTTAAAGTGATGGTTGCTGAAAACGGAACACTGGGCCTTGAGTTGGCCGAGCAGCATCACCCCGATTTGATTTTGCTGGATGTGATGATGCCGGGTATTGATGGGTTTGAAACCTGCTGCCGCCTCAAACAGAATCCTCAAACCCGTGAAATCCCGGTTATTTTTATGACTGCGCTGTCTGACACCATTGACAAAGTCAATGGTTTTGAAGTCGGCGCGGCCGATTATCTGACCAAACCGGTTGATATTCCGGAAGTGATTGCCCGCGTCAGAACACAACTTAAAGTTGCTAACCTGCAAAAAGATTTGCGCCGCCAAAATGAGCGCCTTGCCGAGGAAAATGAAAAGCGCCGGCGCGTGCAGGATGCGCTGCGCGAAAGCCGGGGACGGTACCGGCTGCTGGCAGAAAATTCTACCGATATTATCTCACGGCAAACGTTGTCTGGGGTGTACCAGTATGTTTCGCCGGCGTGCCATACTCTGCTGGGGTATGATATTGAAGAGATGATTAGCAAACCGGTGCTGGATTTTGTTCACCCCGATGACCGTAAAATGGTAGAGAAATCTACCCACCCCGGCCAGAATTGCCCCTCAACCGTCACCTTCACGTATCGCGCTGTTTGCAAAAGCGGCGGCTTTATCTGGCTGGAAACTGTGAGCAAAACCGTGTGTGACGATAAAGGCCGGCCGGTAGAAATTGTATCGGTTTCACGGGATGTGACCGACCGGGTTGAACTGGCGCAAAAGTTGCGTGAGCACAACAAAGAACTCGATGCCTTTGCGCACACTGTTGCGCACGATTTGAAAAACCCGGTCAGCACCGTTATCAGCTACACCGATTTTTTGATTGGCGCCTGGGACAAACTGGACGAGGCCAAAATTAAGGATTTTATTGGAAATATCAGATCGGTAGGGCAAAAGGGGCTGTATATTATTGATGAACTGATGCTGCTGGCGACGGTTCGCAAAGGAGAGGTCAAACTACACTCCCTGGATATGGCCGCCATTGTAACGCAGGTGTTGGAACGGCTGGAGTTGATGATTCAGGATTTTGACGCGCAAATCACTGTGCCGGAATCATGGCCAACCGCCGCCGGGTACGCCCCCTGGATTGAAGAAGCGTGGATAAATTATTTGAGCAACGCAATAAAGTACGGTGGCCGTCCGCCCCGGATTGAATTGGGCGCAACCCCGCAGGATGACGGCATGGTCAGGTTTTGGGTGAGAGACAACGGCAAGGGGTTAACCGCAGAGGAGCAGTCGCGTTTGTTTGCCGAATTTATCCGGCTGGATGAAGTTCGTGTTGAGGGGCACGGGCTGGGGCTTTCGATTGTGCGGCGAATTGTTGACAAACTGGGCGGGCAGGTTGGCGTAGAAAGTCAACCGGGTCATGGCAGCACCTTCTGGTTTACATTGCCATCTGCAAAAGAGACTGCTTGATAGCGGCAGCCACACTGAAAAAATGAACGCAACAGGGCCGGTCAAATCTGACCGGCCCTGTTTATTAAACATAAAGTTTTTGGGTCAGGCTGCAGGTAGAGTCTCTTGCGGGTCCAACAGAACAATCAACCCAATCATGCCCACATTGGCAAACAACATAGGGGCCAGAAAGGGCGCACCCCGCAAAAATCGCTCCAGCACAAATGTGCCTCCGGCGGTCAAGTCGGCCTGGGTGTGCAACACCGCGCCAACCACGCCCACAATAATTAAAGCAGCCATGGTAATCAGATAGGTCAGCAGGTCATTGCGAGAAGGCACTTCAACCATTCCCAGTGCCAGAGCCACAACCGTGCCAAATACACCCACAATGGTGGGTAGCCACAACCATGGGTTTTCAAATTGCAGCCGGGCATGGTCCAGCACACTACTGAGTACTGTAATCATTGATGCCATGGCCACAATCAGAAAGTAGGCGCGTGTTTTGGAATAGGGTAACTGCAACCTGCTGCCACCCAGCATTACCAGAATGCCGCTATCCGGCGGATTTTCTACCCAGACGGCGCTCAGGCCAAACACACCCACAATGGCAAACATAAGCGGCCCCAGCACAGGCGGCGCCCACACCAACAGGTCAATTGTCAGCCGTTCGCCAATGGGGGCGGTGGGCAGCGCGCCGCGCACCAGATGCAGGTACGCACCCACCAAACCTACCAACGTGCTGACCAGCAGAGTCAGCGTGGCAATCATTGTAGCCAGCGGCCGGTTGCGTTGGGCAATCAACCCGGATACCAGCAACAGCACCCCGGCCACCGGCCCAAAAATGATGGGAATCCATTCGTAGGGCACAATGGTGCCGTTGGCGCTGTGCGCCAGGTAGATGTCCAGCCCCAGAAACACCAGGTTAATGGCCATCATCAGCATCATCAACTGGTCGCGGGTAAAGGGCAGTTTGATGCGCCGGACTTCCGGAAACAGAGTAGCCAGATGGTACATGCTACTCTCCGGCTTTTTCAAGTTTGTCCGCAACCATTTCCCGCAGTTCGGCCAGGTCGTGCAGAATTTCATACGCGCCGTGCCACTGAACGTAGTCCGGCCCCTGCATCCACGCACCAAACTTTGCCGTGCGGCCCCAGTGGTGCCACAAATTAAAGTAGGTAAAGTCGATGGGTTCATCAAACGGGGCGTCCGTCATCAAGC
>RFJF01000032.1 GCA_003695455.1 Chloroflexota bacterium | reverse complement strand
TCAGTACCGGGTTGCCGTCGGCGGCGTTGACCACGGTGGGGTAGGGGCCGGCAGCGTCTTCATCGGTGTTGGAAAGCAGGGTGTGGCTGTGCCCTCCTACAATCACATCAACGCCGGTTAGGGCGGCGGCCAGTTCCTGGTCGGGACCGTAGCCAATGTGAGTGAGGGCGATAATTTTATTTACACCCTGAGCCGTCAGTTCATCAACGGCGGCCTGCGCCGAAGCAACGGCGTCGTTAAAAGCCACATTATCGCCGGGGCTGGAGAGAATGCCGGTATCTACGGTGGTCACGCCGATGACGCCCACTTTTTCACCGTTGACATCCAGAATAGTTGAAGGTTGGATTGAACCGGCCAGTTCCGGTTCGGCGCTCACATCCATGTTGCTGCTGAGTACCGGAAAGTTGACCCCACGCACAAAGCTGCCCAGCGTGCCGGGGCCATCGTCAAATTCATGGTTACCCACGGCCATTGCATTGTAGCCCAGGGTGTTCATCATTTCCTGGGCCGCACCGCCCTTGTACTGGGTA
The DNA here is from genome assembly GCA_003695455.1 of Chloroflexota bacterium. Taxonomy (GTDB): domain Bacteria; phylum Chloroflexota; class Anaerolineae; order 4572-78; family J111; genus J095. The sequence goes on along the minus strand of RFJF01000032.1, from coordinate 1,543 downwards.
TAAAACAGGGTTCCCTGAAACTGGTCGCCGGCATCTACCAGAATAACGTTGGGCATTTCAGCCCTGATTTGGTTAATCATGGTTTGGCGCCGGGCTACACCGCCAAAGCAGGCATCTTCGGCTTTTTCATCTTCATCACAGGTGTTGCCGCGCTTGTCAAATTCGTCAATGCGGCTGTGAACATCGTTGGTGTGCAGTACGGTCAGTGTAAACCCATCTCCGCCCTGCGCACCTGCCGGTACGGCCTGCTGTCCTACGGCCAAAACACTCAGTGACAACAGTAGTGCCACCACCAACAGTTTACTTCCCTTCATGTTACCCTCCTGATTTGAGTTAAGTTAAAGTTTTGAATACACCAATTATAGTCAAAACCAAATTATGAACGAATTTTCATAATCTCTTGTGGCAATGAAGTATACCGGCATCTTTAAAGAAATTGTTAAGCAGCCGAAAAATCCATGCAAAAGGGTTTCAAAACATCCTCAATACGCCAAACAGCTTAAGCGCTTTTGCCTGTTTTTTTGCCCGTGATATAATTACCCTGTTATGGCAACGCAATCAAAACACGTTAAATCTTCATTTTTACCAACGCTTATTGTCAACGGACTGATATTTGGGTTGGTAGTGGTATTTTTGCTGGGCGGCGCGTATATGGGGTACGTGCTCTATTATACCGTAAAAAGCGCAGTGGTGCGAGCAAATTTACCCGGCCTGAACACGGCCAACCTCTCGCTGCCGCAAGTGGTGGCCGCGCTCCCCCTGACCGGCAACAGCGACAATGTGGCCGTTCAGCTACCGGCAGTTGACCCGGCTGCCGACCAAAACCAGCCAACCAGCGCCAGCGGTGCTACCCTGCCCAATTATGAAAAAAAGGAGCGCATCAACATTTTGCTGTTGGGGGTAGACCGCCGCCCGGACGAGGTCTACTCTCGCACCGACACGATGATTCTGGTAACCATTGACCCCAACACCAAAACCGCCGGCATGCTTTCTATTCCGCGTGATTTGTGGGTTTCAATCCCCGGTTTTCAGGAAGACCGCATTAACAAGGCCCATTTTTTAGGCGAACAATACAAGTACCCCGGTGGCGGCCCGGCCCTGTCAATGCGAACCGTGCAGTACAATCTGGGTGTGCCGGTTCACTATTACGCCAAAATTGATTTCCGTGGTTTTGAGAAAATCATAGATACCCTGGGCGGCATTGACCTCTACGTACCGCAAACCATTGACGACCCCAAATTTCCGGACAATAATTACGGATACGACCCTTTTTACATTGAAGAAGGCTACCAACATCTGGATGGGCACGACGCCATGCGCTACGCCCGTACCCGCCACACCCCCGGCTCGGACTTCTCGCGGGCCAAACGCCAGCAACAGGTTTTGCTGGCAATTAGAGACAAAGCCCTTCAGTTGGGAATGATTACCAAAATCCCGGAGTTGTGGGCCACCATGTCTGACACTGTTGAAACTGACCTGCAACTGGTTGATATTCTGGAACTGGCCCAACTTGCCGCCGACCTGGACACCGAGAATATCCGTT
>RFJF01000410.1 GCA_003695455.1 Chloroflexota bacterium | reverse complement strand
CGGTAAAGCAGCTCGTGTACCAGTGCCATCGAACGAACCCGGTTTTGGCTGTCTTGCAGAATTTCAAGTACGGTTGGGTCATCTACATAATTTGATTGCAGGTTGAAGAGGCTGGAGACAATTTGCAGGTTGTTTTTTACACGATGATGCACTTCTTTGAGCAGCACCTCTTTCTCATGCAGCGATGCCTCAATTTGTTCTTCGGCGCGTTTGCGCTCGGTGATGTCCCGCCCAATGCCCACCAGCCCGGTTACGTTATCGGCGCTGTCTCTGAGCGGTACTTTGGTGGTCAGCAGCCAGCGCTGCTGGCCGTTACCGGTCAGAATGGATTCTATGTTGTTGACCAGCGGTTGGCCGGTTTCAAACAGATGCTGCTCGTCGGCCAGAAATTGGCGGGCGTTTTCCGGGGGATGGATATCAAGGTCAGTTTTGCCCAGCACTTCACCGGGGCTCTGAAAACCCATCTGGTGTGCCATAAAATTGTTGACCACAACAAAACGGCTTTCGGTATCTTTTACGTAAATGTGGTCCGGCATCAAATCAATGAGCGTACGCAGCAGGTTGCGTTCCTGCTCCAGGGCCGCCTCAACCTGCTGGCGTTCGGCCAGTTCACGCTGGGCCTGCTCAAAAAGTTGAGCATTGTTGAGGGCAATGGCAGCCTGGGCGCAGTACGCCATCACTGTGTCAGCGTGGGTTTGGGTGTAAAACCCCGGCTCTCGTTTGTCCAGAGCCAGCATGCCCACAATCTTGCCGGCCAAAATCATCGGAGCCCCCAGCCAATTGCAAATTTGTGCCGCATTGTGCGGCGGGCGGTCAAAGGCCGGGTAATCGGGGCGCACGTCATCAATAATTACCGGCTGGCGCCGGTCAATGACCAGGGCGTTGGGGTTATCGTCGTGAACCGGGAATGAGATACCCACAATTTTTTGGTTTTCCGGAAAACCGCGGCCGGCAATAATTCGCAAATCATCACCTTCAAGCAGTTGAATTGAGGCGCTGTCATACTGAACAACATGCCACAGTTCAAGCAGTATCCGGTCAAATATTTGTGACATATCGGTGGTGGCGGTCAACGCCAGTGTGGCCCGGTGCAGCGCCTCGGTTTGGGCCAGCGCCGTTTGCGCCTGCTCAAACAGTTCGCGGTATTTCAATTCAGATTGGCGCAGGGCCTCTTCTGTCTGTTTGCGCTCTGTGATGTCAATGTTGATGACCAACGCTCCCACAATTTGACCGGCATCGAAAATGGGTGAAACAATGCAATGAAAATGGCGTATTTGGCCGTGAATGGGGTAGGTGGTGTCATAGTTGATGATTTCTCCGGCCAGCGCGCGCTGGTTGGTGTTTTGCCAGAATGAAACGGTGTTGGCCGCAACGTCAATATCAGACGGAAATTTACCCACGGCTGACCCCCAGTGCTGTTCGGCCACCGGGTTTTGCAACACAAAACGGCCTTCGGCGTCTATCATCCAGAATTCAAACGGCAAGTTGTCTACAGCCGCCCGCAACCGGGCTTCGCTGGCCCTGAGTTGGGTTTCAATTTGTTGGCGTTCTAAAATCAGCGTAAGTTGGGTAGAAATCAACTCAACCCTGCGCAGTTCTGCCTCGGTAAACGGCTCGCGCCGCGAGGCGTCAACCAGGCCGATGGGTTTTCCCTGGGCAATGAGCGGAATTTGCAAAATAGACCGGTGGCGAAAAAATTTAAATGCCTGCGGAATGAACGTTCGCAGCCACGGGTCATCCACAAATTCGTACATCATATCGCGCAGAACGTCCGGGTCGTTAAGAATCCGTGGCGCGCCGTATTCAAGCGCCTGCCGGTAAATACCGCCTTCTTTCAGCCGGGCCTGAATGGGGGGTAAATTACGCCCAATTAACGTTTTGAGTTTGTCCAGCAAATCATCGCCAAGGACGAGATGGCGAGCGACCAGATATTGATTGTCCGGGCTGGTCAGAAAAATTGCGGTATTCTGGCACGGCAAAATTTGCTTCAACTGGTTTCCCAGAATTTCAAACACCCGGCCCATCGATTCGCCCTGGTTGCAGGCATTATTCAACTGATTGATGAGCGCCAAATCGTTGTTTTGCTGCCGGGTTTGGCTGTACAATTTGATGTTGCGCTGCACAACTTTATCCTGCTCATCGAACGCCTGGTTCAGAACGCGGGCCACGTAACGCCCCAGCATGGTTGCACCCAGCATCAGAAACATAGGAAAAATGAAAAAAGTGATGATTGACTCAGGATTGATTTGAAAATCTGAGCCGGGCAGGCTAACCCGCAGCACCAGCCCTGCACCAAAGGCCAGAACTGTGCCGGCAAACCAGCGCAGGCTGGCTCCTGATGATTCCAGCAGCCCGGCCAGCATCAGCATCAGCACCAGCGTGGTCACTGAGTGGAACACAAAATATGTATTGGCCGTCACTGCCGCCAGCACCGAAATAAACAGGCCGCTCCCCAGTAAAATGCGGGCTGGCGGTTTGAGTCGCCCTTGCCGGGCCAGTTTAAGCCCCCACCCGTTGCCGGCCAAAATGACAGCCATAATCGCCATTTGAATTGCTGTTCGCCGGGCGGCACTGCCAAACAGCCAAAATACATTGATAACCATGGCGATGGCGGTCATCCCCAGAAACCAGGTAATCAAAACAATGAGCAGTTTTTGCTGGTAGGCGTAAATTTTCTCGGCAGATTGGGTTGGGGGAATTGCGTTGGGCATTGCTTTTCTCCGCAGGATGGGCCCGGTTTGTGTTGCTTGAATCCTGTGTTTATTGTAGCACAACATTTCATATTGTGTCATTGCCGTGTGACTCTGAAAATACAATAGGCGGTATGTTTCATTTGCATGTTTGCGTATCCGGTTAAAACGTGAAACGTAATGTGCGATTCAGATTGAAACCCTTACGTTTTACGCTTTACGTTTTTCAAAGGCGTCCAGCAAAACCAACAAATTTGTGTGAGGTGACTGATGTGGGCTAATCAACAACGCCTCGTGAAGTAACGCTACCCATTCCGGCGCTGTCGTGGTACAATCGGCTAAATTTACAGAGGTAATTGCCATGAACATTGAACCTTTCAAGTTGGAACGCTATTTTGAGCAGTACGAATTTACCGCGCCCTACCTGTTGTGCAGTTCAGACTGCGAGTCGTTTTCTGTGCGCCAGATTTTTGACCTCGAGCCGGAATCGGCGGCTCGCTTTGAGGAGTTGTGGCTGGGCTACACCGAAACGCAGGGCAGCCCGGAGCTTCGGGCAGAAATTACCGGCCTGTACCGGAATATCGGCGCTGAGCAAATTCTGGTGCACGCCGGCGCCGAAGAGGCCATCTTCAATTTTGTGAACGCCGTGCTCAGCCCCAACGATCACGTTATCGTCCATTTTCCGTGCTACCAGTCGCTGGCGTCTGTGGCGCAGGCCGCCGGCTGCCAGGTAACGCTCTGGCCCACCCGCGAGGCGGACGGCTGGAAGCTGGACCTGGATTTTCTGCGGGACAACCTGCAACCCAACACCCGCGCCGTCATTGTCAACACGCCGCACAATCCCACCGGCTACCTGATGAGCCGGGCAGACCAGCAGGCGCTGGTGGAAATAGCGCGGGCGCACAATCTGATTCTCTTTTTTGACGAAGTGTACCGCGGGATGGAACTTGACCCCGCCGACCGCCTGCCCGCTGTGTGCGATGTTTACGAAAACGGCGTCTCGCTGGGGGTGATGTCCAAAACGTACGGGCTGGCCGGCTTGCGCATCGGCTGGATAGCCACCCAAAACGCCGAGATTTACCGCGCGCTGGCCGCCTTCAAGGATTACACCACCATTTGCAACAGCGCCCCCAGCGAATTTCTGGCGACGCTGGCCCTGCGCCACCGGGAACAGATTGTGGCCCGCAATCTGGATATTATTCGGCACAATCTGTCCATCCTGAATCCGTTTTTTACCCGCCACGCCGACAAATTCCGCTGGACGCCGCCCGCCGCCGGTTCAATTGCCTTTCCGCGCCTCACGCTAAACACGCCCATCGAGGATTTTTGCGCTGGGCTGGTTGAACAGCAGGGCGTGCTGCTGCTGCCCGCCAAATATTACGATTTCGACGGCAACCATTTTCGGATTGGTTTTGGCCGCAAAAATATGCCCCAGGCCGTCGAGCGGCTGGAGGCTTATCTGCACAATGAGTTGCCCACACTGCCACTTTGAAAATCCCGCCGGGATGAAATTTTGCGGCCAGTGCGGCCGCCCGCTGGAAATTCCCTGCGCCGCCTGCGGATTTGCCAACCCGCCCGCCTTTAAATTTTGCGGCCGCTGCGGCGCATCGCTGGCAGCCAACCCTGAACCATCCCCCAAACCCGCGCCCGCGCAGGCCGAACGCCGCCAACTGACCGTGATGTTCTGCGATGTCGTTGGCTCTACCGCGCTCTCCGAGCAGCTGGACCCGGAGGAACTGCGCGAGGTGATTCAAGCCTACCAGCAGACCGCCGTGCAGGCCGTGAACCGGTTTGGCGGCACGGTGGCCCAATATCTGGGCGACGGCATTCTGGTTTATTTTGGCTACCCCGCCGCCCACGAAAACGACGCCCAGCGCGCCGTGCTGGCCGGCTTGCAGGTGGTGGGGCAAATGGCGGCGCTCAATCGCCGTTTGCAGCAGACCATCAACCGGCTGGATGATTTGGCGGTGCGGGTGGGCATTCACACCGGGTTGGTGGTGGTGGGGCAGGTGGGCGCCGGCGACACCCGCGTGCAGCTTGCCATCGGCGAAACCACCAACGTGGCCGCCCGCCTGCAATCGCTGGCCCGGCCCAACAGCGTGGTCATCAGCCCGGCCACCCTGCGGTTGGTGCAGGGCTTTTTTGTGATTGAACCGGCGGGCGAACACACGCTGAAAGGCATCCGGCGGCCCATGCCCGTGTACCGCGTGGTGCAGGAGGCGCCGGTTCCCACCCGCCTGCACGCCGCGCTGGCTGCCGGCCCGGCGGAACTGACGCCGCTGGTGGGCCGCGAGCAGGAAACGGCCCTGCTCCT
>RFJF01000409.1 GCA_003695455.1 Chloroflexota bacterium | reverse complement strand
GTGCAATTTGCTGGCGGCCAGCGCCCCGGCCAGCGTAGAGTTGGTATCACCGCGGATAATCACCCAGTCCGGGGCTTCGCGGAGTAGAACCTCTTCCAGCTTGACCAGCATGGCGGCGGTCTGCTGCCCGTGCAAACCGGACCCCACCTCCAGATTGTAATCGGGCGCGGGGGTTCCCAGTTCGTCAAAAAATGTCTGCGACATCCGGTAATCGTAGTGCTGGCCGGTGTGCACCAGAATCTCGCGGATGTTGGGCTGCGCACGCAGGGCGCGGCTCACCGGCGTGGCCTGAATAAATTCGGGGCGCGCGCCCACAATTGAAATAATTTTCATAGCGGCTCCAAAAACCTGAGTTCGATAATTAGACAGGATTTACAAGATTAACAGGATTTTTACTTATTTTTCATCTTGTAAATCCTGTTAATCCTGTCCATTTCAGCAATTCCCGAACTGAGGTTAAAATTTTGGTTTGATTTGGAGGGGTCGTTTGCTGAACAACGTGTGGATGGCCGTACCCAGATTGGCCAGCGGGCGGGTCCGGGCTTGCCCTTCGATTTTGATACCGGTCACGTCGCCGTATTCACCGTAGAAGCTCTTTTGCGGAACCACCGGCAAGCCGGTGGGGTACAATTGCAGCTCGCCCGGCCCAACGGTTACCACCTGCTCCCACGTGTGCCCCCACGATAAAAACGCTTGCACCGTGTTGAAGGGCCGTTTCTGCCCGTTTTCAAGCCGGAACACCGTTTCATCGCCGGCGGTTTTGAGCAGGGCGCCGTCCGGATGGCGCTCCAGCGAGTTGATTTCCGGGCCGGTTTCCAGCGAGTCCAGTACCTCTGGCGGCACAGTCAGCACATTTTCCCAGCGCAAGCCCAACCCCTCAAAAATTTCGGCGGACTTGATGGGACGCTTTTGCCCGTGTTCCACCCAGTAGACGGTTTTATCTGCGCCGGTAACCAGCGTGCCTTCCCGAAAGGTCATTGGCAGGCCGGTGTCAAGTTGGGCCAGGTACTGGTCGCTCACACGGATAATTTGATTCCAGGCGTATCCGTGCGAAAGAAACACCCCGGCTGAAGGGAACAATCGTTTTTGAAAATTGGTGTACAGGTAAACATTGTCGTTACTGCCTTGCAGCAACATGCCGTAGGGGTGCCAGGGCAGCACCACCTGAAGCTGGAACCGCAAATGAGATTTGATGGTCCGCGCCAGTTTGGCTTTTGACGTGCCGTTCACCCGGGAGTGCAGCACGGTGGGGTATTCGGCTACGGTGTAGCCCATGCGGATGGCATTAATCATCAGCTCGGTGCCGCCCAAAAACCCGTTGGATTCAAACGGCACGTCATCGGCAACCTGCCGGCGGTAGGCCCGGAACAGGGCTGTGTAGGTGTGAATATTCCACCGCGCCAGAATTCGGTACAACGCAGACGCGCCCTGGCTCAAAATCAGGCGGTATTTTGGAACATTTTTGATGCCGCCCTGCGGGTGGTAGGGCGAGGCGGTTACAATATCAACATCCGGGGTCAGATAGCTGAGCAACGTGGGAATCTCTGAGAATTTGTAGGTGCCGTCGCTGTCTGTGGTTACAATTATATCGCCACCGGCGGCGGCCAACCCGGTGCGGATGGCCGCGCCCAACCCCCGGTTTACGGGGTGGCGTTCAAATTTCAGGGTAACATTTGGCGGCTGGTCGACTTGCTGAAAAGCGGTGGTGAACGCCTGCCACGTCCCGTCGCGGCTGCCGTCATCCACAAAAATCACTTCTACCGCTTGGGTTTGCGCCAGTTGGTGAACCACGGGGAACAGTTCGGTTTGAATTTTGGTTACGTTGTCCACTTCGTTGTAACAGGGAATAACAATTGATAAGTCCATTCTGACCTCGCTGGGTGGTGGGGAAATTACGCCGGCACAAGTGTGGCTACCCGACGTTCGGCCCGTTGTTGGTTGTTGAGATGTATCAAATGGGAGTTAATCCGTGCTTTGATGGCCTCAGCTATTTTTATTGCCTGGCAGCCATCCCGGGCGGTAACCCGGGGCACAGCACGATGCACAATACAGTTGGCAAAATGTTCAAGTTCCAGCATCAGCGGTTCAAATGCCGGCACGTGAATCGATTCGACCAGACTTTCCTGCCGGTATTTGACGCCGTTATGGTTGGGGCTGATGTATTCGGCAAAGGTTCTGCGGTGAACCCGAACACTTTTGTTGAGCAGGTTGGCCTCAACATAAGCATCAAGCGTAGTCGCTTCGATGGTTCTGATTTTCTGTTCGGTGATTCTGGAGGCTATCAGGGTGAATATTGCGCCGGTGGGGAATACCAGTTGCGCGGTAGCGTGGTCAACGGTGTTGCTGAACACGCTGACGCCAGTGGCTTCAATTACATCCGGCTCCGCGCCGTTCATCAGGTCCAGCACCAGGTCAATGTCGTGAATCATCAAATCCAACACCACGCAGACATCGGTATTGCTGGCATCGTAGGCGCTGAGCCGTTTGAATTCAAAGGCCGCCACCTGTTTATCTGCCAGAACATGCGTCAATTCAAGATAGGTTGGGTTGAACCGTTCAATGTGACCTATCTGCACCACCAGACCGCTGTTGCAGGCCATTTCAACCAGCATTTCCGCCTCGGTTACCGTGGCAGTCATCGGTTTTTCCAGAAATACGTGCTTTCCGTGGGCCAGGCATTTTTGGGCAATGTGAAAATGGGCCGGGGTTGGGGTGGCAATGCTCACGGCGTCAACGTGCGACAAAAGCTCCTCGATGGTGGAAAATACGGATGTACCATACTTTTCGGCCACCTGGTGTGCCATCGAGGTGTTGGTATCGCACACGCCAACCAGTTGTGTATGATGCAGGTTAGAAAATACGCGGCAGTGCCGTTGGCCCATGGCCCCGACCCCAATGACGCCAACTTTTACAAATTCTCGGTATAAATTCATTATCTTTCTCAGAATGGGGATAAATTTTTGTGAATTTGATTACGAATAAACGTAGTGTATCAAAATTGAATAAAAAACAAACAGGAAGTTCATAAGGGATTGGTTAGAATTATGAAAAATTTTTCATAATTTTTCATTTTCACGAATCCGGACTGATACTGATTGACCGCCGGCACTTTGGGCACACAACATTTACGGCACCTCCCGAAAGGGGAATAGCCGCCAACCGGGCACCACAAGCGCAAACAAACCCCACCAGCCGGGCCGGGTTGCCCAGTACCAGCCCGTGGTCAGGCACGTTACGGGTGACCACCGCCCCGGCACCAACCATGGCCCAGCGGCCAATAGTTACGCCACACAGAATGGTGGCGTTGGCGCCAATTGACGCGCCGGTTTTTACCAGCGTCGGCGTTACCGTCCAGTCATCGGCGGCTTTGAGCGAGCCATCGGGGTTGATGGCCCGGGGGATTTTATCGTTGGTGAAAACGCAGTGCGGCCCGCAGAAAACGCCGTCTTCCAGCGTAACGCCGTGGAACACAGACACGTTGTTTTGAATTTTCACGTGGTTTCCAATGGTCACACCGGCATCAACGTAAACGCCTTTGCTGAGAATACAGCAATTGCCAATCCGGGCGTGTTCCCTAACCTGGGCGTTCTGCCAGATTTTGGTGCCGGGGCCAATGGTGGCTTCTGGTGAAACGTTGGCGGTGGGGTGAACAAAAGGTGGAGGGGTCATTATTTTGTCCGTCACTTGAAATGTGGATTATTTGGGGCTGACCAGCGGCAGTGGCTTTTGTAACGCAAATTTCTTTTGAACGCTGGTTCGGTAAATACTTACCACGGCATAAGATGCCAGCAGGATCAGGCAAATGTCAATGGTCATCCGCATTCTCTCGGCGCCGTGCAGAAAAAAGGCCGAACCCACATGGACACTAACCGGGATACCAAACACAATGATAGCGGCCCAGTTTCGCTGTTTGACGGCAAGTACCAATCCGGCCACCGCAAGTAACAGCAATATTCTGAAGGTCCAGACCCGTAATTTTTCAACGGGGTTCAGGTACAACGGAAAATCATCGAGGGCAGTCATATCAAGCCCGTCATCGGGGCGCTGGCGAACGCCCAAATACCCCACCGGCGGCGGCAGACTTTCTCGGGGAATCACCGGAAAGGAAATCAGCACACGGCTCAGGCCGTAACGCGCATAAATAAGCGGATGTTGAATAATAAAATCTGTGCCCAGTTTGCCGGCGGCCCGGTCTCGCGTCAATTCTGAGAGATTTTCAAAATCAGGGTGTGTGCATTCGAGAAAACTTTCGCGGTTGCAATTTGCAATCCAGTCAGACGAGGTTTCTTCATTGTATCTCAGCCAGTTTTGTTCCCACCAGCCCCAACTCTTGGTAGGAAAAATCAGCGGTTCGCCAAAGGATTGCCAGTTTCGGGTGGCCCACGGGCTGATGACAACAAAAAACGTGAGTGCGGCCAACACGCAATTGCCAATTGCCTTCCAGGCTGCGTGTTGTTTACCGGATGGGGTGGACTTGACCGCCCAATACACTGCAAATGGGCCAATCAGCGGCGCAAAAAGCAAAACTTCGGGCCTGATCAGGAACGCAATGCCAACCAAAACACCCCACAGAATGAAGTGAATAATCCTGAAAGTTCCGGTTACAAAGTATGCAAACAGCAGCACAAGGGCTGAAATAAAAAAGGAATAAATCAGATCGGTGATAATGGGGCGGGAATACATGACAAATAGTGGATACACCGCAACAATGAATGCTGCAACCGTAGCAACAGTTCGGTCAGTAACCTTTTTGCCTGTGAAAAACGCTGTGAACACCATCAAGCTGCCAATGAATGCCTGTAACAGCCGCACAATCAGCAGATTCTGACCAAACACCTGGAATGTCGCAGCCAGAAAAATTGGGTACAACGGCGGTTCAATCGCCGTTGGCGCAAAAGCTTTTGCCACAAATACATCAAAGCTGGTTGAGAAGCCGTACCCGGATACGATATTTTTGGCAATATCCACGTAGATGAACTGGTCAAAATGAGAGTCGTAAAAATCTTCGCCGCCCCCCCAAGCCAGAATAAATGCAACCCGCACAACAAGCGCCACCACAAAAATACCAATGACTGCTTGATTTCTTTTTAACATTAATTGCCCCAATTCTGGTTCAATAAATCGTCAGAACAGCCGTCGCCGCCGGTCTCAAAATAGTAATCGGCATAAATTGCAGAAACATGATCAACTGCCGGCTTAAAATCTGCAAAGCGGTGGCGGCAGGCGGTACAATCGCAGATGGGGTAGCCGTATTTTTCAAATACCGGCGCGGCGGGCTGGCCGCAGAGTGGACACACCATCCTAAATGTGTCCGGTATCAAACTGTGGACGAATGAGCGCGGCAGATTTTCTGCCGGCGATAATTTGAGCGTGTTCGCGCATAGGCACCACGGTAAAGCGGTCAGTGAGCAGCCGCAGAACTTCGCTCACTACGCGCAATTTTTTCTCGCTGGGCAAATTCATGGCGGGGAAAAATGACAACTCGGTTTCGTCGTCGCAGCCCAAAAAGTCCAGCGGGTGCAGCAGCAGCGATAGTTCCGTACCGGTGAGTTTGCACATAGCCAGCGCCATTTTAAAGTAGGTCAGCGCCAGCACGGTTGAATATCGGCTTAAATACAAAATGTAACTGACGTGAACAGGAATTTTTGCCACCGGCATGGTTGTGACCGGAATTTCAATCAGCGGGTTGGTTTCAAGCTGCCAGCGATACGCTTTGTTGGGCCGCAAACCGTCTTTAAGCGTGCCAAAAAGCTTTTTGCGCTGTTCTTTCTCTTCCGGGGTGAGTTTGGCCGTCATAAAATAGTAGGTCCGGGCCAACGGCCCCAGGTAGGTGGGAAACGTCGAGGCATCGTACAGGTAACCGCGGCTGGAGAGCACATCCAGCGTGGCCGCAGACAGGCTGAAGCCGGGGCCGCGAAAGCCGCGGGATCGCCGGCCGGTGGCGCGCTCAATTTCCTCCTCGGCGCGGGCCAAATCGTCATCAATTTGCTGCCGGCTGTACAAATGCAGCCACTGTTCGTGCATAAATGAGTGGTTGCCAATTTCGTGATTGGAACGGGCCAGTTGTTGCAGGGGTTCCTGATTGTACGAAAAGGTGGCATCTTTGCCCACCACAAAAAAGGTGATGGTCAGGTTGCGTGCCCGCAGAAAATCCAGCACGCGGGGAACCAGAATGTGCAGGTAGGACGGGTAGTTTTTCCAGCCGGCATCGCCGTGAGTGCGCTGGTACGTCCACTTGTTGTCCATATCGAGCGATAAACTGGCGATGGGTTTGTTGTTTGGTGGTGTAGTTGGTGGCATAATTCCTCGGTTTATGAAAATTTTTTAATAATTCTAATTGAGAAGATTATCACACAACAATCAGAGACCCCTTTGAAATGAATTTGAAAATAGTTAGAAAAATCAGCACATGACCGCCACCCGAGGTGGTGGCTGTGTGGTTTTAGAATATTGCACCCGAAAAGTGCGTTTTTGCTTGCCTGGCCGGGCAGGCATATTTGTGGGATGATAAATTGGGCCAGAGGGTGTTAGCCGGCCTGCGTTGGGGATGTTCGCTGGCGGCAAAGCGCCGCCAGCGGAAGGTGCGTTCTTACAAAATTTTACCCAGCAGTTGTTCCATATTTTCCGGGTGCAACTGCCCAATCTGAACGTGCCGGATAATCCCTTCACGGTCAATGAAAAAAGTGGTGGGCAGGCCGTTGACCATGTACGTTTGGTTGGCCTCGCCACCCTCATCGTACAGAATATCAAACGTCAGTCCCAATTCGGCCACGTACGGCTCCACCAGCGATGGCGATTCCTCAAAATTGATGCCCACCACGGCCAAATCTTCAGCCTGATGCTGGTCTGCGGCGGCTTGCAGCAGCGGCATTTCTGTGCGGCAGGGCACGCACCACGTGGCCCAAAAATTGAGAATTACCGGCCGGCCCCGGTAATCTGCCAGCGATACGGGCTGCCCCTGTAAATTGACCAGTTCAAACGCGGGGGCGCGGCTGCCGGTCAGCGCTGCTTCGGCGGGGGTCTGGTAGTAAATCTGAATATCGGCCTGCGCCCGCTGCTCGGCCAGCCAATCCGAAGGATTGACCCCGTCCATCGCCGGGTCATCAAACGTTTGGGCCAGGTAGCGTTCCACCCGCACCGCGCGGGCCACATACACCCGAAAATCGGTGAGCGTGTAACCGTACTTTTTCAATTCCGCGTCCAGGTCGGCCAGCTCAATTTGCTGTACGGCCGCAAAGCGCTTCATATTTGCGTCAAGTTCAGCCTCGGAAACGGTGATGCCGGCCTGCCGCGCCAGCCCGTCAACCAGCAGCGTGGGGATGAGGCCGCGCAGAGTATCGCCCCGGTCCTGCAACAGCGATGTACCGTTTACCAGCCGGTACATGGCCCGGTCAAACGCATATTCCCGGTCAAGTTCTGCCAGCGTGAAATCCTGGCCGTTAATGCGAGCCGCCAGATTGGGGTTAGGCGGAGTTGGTGGCGCGGGCGGTGCGGTATCGGTG
>RFJF01000408.1 GCA_003695455.1 Chloroflexota bacterium | reverse complement strand
CTGCTGGACAGCGCCGATATTTTCATTACCAATCTGATGTCGCTGGCCTCGATGAAAAAGTACCGGATGGATTACGAAACGCTGCACGCCCGGAACACGGGGCTGATTTACGCCGCCATTAGCGGTTTTGGGCATACCGGTCCCCGGGCCGGGCAGGCCGGGTACGACCTTGCGGCGCAGGGCGAATCGGGGACGATGGCCCTCACCGGTGATCCCGACGGCGGGCCAACCCGGTTTCCCACCCCCATCGCCGATATGACCACCGGCCTGTTCACGCTCATCGGCATACTGGCGGCCCTGCACGCCCGGCACCAAACCGGCACAGGCCAGTTCATCGATGTGTCGCTGCTTGAAAGCCAGATGACCTGGCTTGAAAATTACGCGGGTGAATATTTTGCCGAAGGCCAAGAGCCGCCCCGGCGCGGCAACAGCCACCCGCAGGTGGTTCCGTACGAGCCGGTGCAGGCCAAAGATGGCGAGTGGTTCATTTTGGGCGTCGGCTCCGATAACCTGTGGCGCAAGTTTTGCGATCTGGCGCATCTGGATGATTTGCGCGATGACCCGCGTTTTCACACCAACGCCGAGCGCGTGCGCAACCGTGAAGCTCTGCTGCCCACCATTTACCACGTGGTAAAACGGCACACCGCACAGGAATGGCTGGCGATGCTGACCGCCGCCGGAATCCCCTGCGGCCCCATCCGCAATGTCAGCGATGTGCTGACCGACCCGCACGTGATTGAACGCGGCATGATTGTGGAGTTGGAGCACCCGCTGCTTGGCCCCATCAAATCACTGGCAACGCCCATTCACTTTTCGCAAACCGGAATCACCTACCGCCGCCATCCCCCGCAACTGGGCGAGCACACCGAAGAAATTCTATCCGAACTGGGATTCACCCCTGCAGAAATCGAAACTTTTGCCGGCCGGGGCATTACCTGACCTTGCCGGGTGGGCTATTCGCCCGGTTCCGGTTCAACCCAATCAGGCTTCGGCCCGCAGTCTGTTTTTTTGAGAATACTCTTTGACCAAATCAACCAATTGTTGCAGGCGCAAATTTGTCCGGCGCAGGCTCAAACCGCCAAAAATCAGCCAGCAGCACATTTGAATGAAATGAAGCACAATCGCGTAAGCCAGAGCATTGGTGGGCGTTGCCAACTGAAATAGAGACAGGGCAAACACCACCGTCACGTGGTACACAATCAGCATCACGTTGATGGATGGCGGCATCACCATTAGCGTGACCGTTGCCACCAGCAACATTTGCATAACCGAAACGTTGGCAACCAGCGCGTCGAGTACCAGATAGTAGAACAGCAAAAAACCGCACCACGCCAACGCCGAGAACAACAAACTGACAATCAGCCGCCGGGTAGAGTTAACCACAGACAACCCATCAAGCATGGTTGATGCAGCATTGCGCACCTGGTCCTCGGGAACCTGCGGAAATTTCCTCAGGCGAGAAACCACTGCCTCTACAACCCAGTCCTGGTGATGAACAAGCCAGAAAACCAGGCCAAACACCAAAATCAGCATCAACAGCCCGCCGGCGGCGGACAAACCGGGTTGTCTTTCCTTCAAGGCAAACAGCGAAATAGCCACCACCGTGGCCGTTACGCGCATGACCTGCTCAAACAGCAATCGTTCAATCAGCAAGCCGGATGAAATCCGGGCCACAGGCACGTGAGCAACCCAGTTGATGGTGACAATCCGGGCCACCGAAGCCGGCATAAACATAACGGTGTGCAACATAAATCCAATGCTGTTACCGTAAAATATTTCCGTCAAACCGGCCTGGTTGAGCAAAATGTAGCGCAGGCGGAGGGTCAGAAACAGATAACCCAGCAGCAGCGCTGCCACACCCGCCAGCAGTTGCTTCCAGTTTGCGGCGATAATCGCTGTTGCCAGCAGGTTAAAATCAACAAAAAGATATACCAGAATGAACAGCAGGATGATTCCAATGCCGATAATCCAGTTTTTTGTGGTTGTGAGCGAACTGTTTTTATTCATATTTGCCTGGCTGCCAGTTTTTCCAATAGTATCAGGGTAATTCTGATTTGCGTCAAATAAACCCGGCCGCACGCTCTCTGGCAATTCAAAAATACGGCAATCACGCAGCCAGGCGTTGAGTCATTTGTTGTTTAATCCAGGTGGGTGTGTTTTAATGAAGAAAATCAACTACCGGCGGGAGTAGAAAAGAGGGTACGCGATGATTGAAATGGGTTTGCAAATTATCCCGGTGATGCCGGTGCAGGAAGTGGTTGACACCATTCGGGTTGCGGAATCGCTGGGCTACCGCTACTGCGTAGTTGCCGACGAGGGATTTATGCCCGACGTGTACGTAACGCTCGGCGTGGCGGCGCGTGAAACCTCAACCATCAGG
>RFJF01000407.1 GCA_003695455.1 Chloroflexota bacterium | reverse complement strand
TCACCGGCTTGCGGATGGCCTTCAGCCGGTCCCACAAGTCAATGAACGGCGTGTTCAACATTTCTGCCACCGAGGCCGTTGCCATTTGTTTGATGTCGGCGCCGGCGGCAAACGCCCGCTCATTGCCGGTGAGCACCATGCAGCCCACGCCGTCGTCCACGTCAAACGTGGCGAGCGCGTCCATGATTTCGGCCATTGTGGGTGTGTTGAGGGCGTTCAGCGCTTTGGGGCGGTTGATTTGTACTACCCCCACGCGTCCATCCTGCCGGGTCAAGATATTTTGGTACACTGAATCTGACATCGTTGTCTCCTTTTGAAATCAGGAATTAGGGGTCAGGAGTCGGGAGTTAGGAATTTGAGGTGGGTTTCAGGTATGTCACCCTGAGCAAAGCGAAGGGGCTCCCAACCGAAAAAATACTAAATTTGGCGTGGTTAAAAATGTACCATGCCCTGCGCTCATTATATGTGGAGCCGGCAGGATTGCCAAACCGCGATTCTGACTACTTTTAAAAATGGAAACAGGCCGGCGCACAACCGGCCTGTTTCAGTGAGGAGGATGAAGGAGAAAACCCGAACAGTGTTAATCAAATAATTCGGGGTTTACACATGTAGGCAACCGTTTGCCGGTGAGTCCGGCAATCAGGTTTTCGGCAGCCATCACCGCCATTTTATCACGGGTTGCCAGGCTGCCACTGGCAATGTGCGGCGCAATAATGATGTTGTCCAGTCCCAACAGGGGGCTGTCCAGCGGGATGGGTTCCGGCTCGGTCACATCAAGCGCCGCGTAGGCAATTTCGCCGCTGCTCAGGGCCTGGTAGAGTGCCTGATTATCTACCACCGGGCCGCGGGCGGTGTTAATTAGAATGGCGCTGGATTTCATCTTTTTGAAGGCATCGGTGCTGATGAGGTGGTGGGTGTGTTTGTTGAGCGGCGTATGCACCGATACAAAATCAGACTCGGCCAGCACGGTGTCCAAATCAACCGATGTGGCGTTCAGCGATTCGGCGTCGGGGTCGTTGGGGTTGACGGGGTCAAAATAAAGCACCTTCATATCAAAGCCCAGCCCGCGTTTGGCCATTGCCTTGCCAATGCGCCCAAAGCCAATGACGCCCAGCGTTGCGCCGTGCACATCCGGCCCAAGCAGCAGTTTTGGCCCCCAGGTTTGCCATTTTCCGGCGCGGGTGTATTTATCGGCTTCTACTACACGGCGAGCCGCAGACATCAACAGGGCAAAGGCAAAATCGGCGGTGGTGTCGGTCAGCACGCCGGGGGTGTTGCCCACCGGAATACCTCGTTTGGTAGCTTCGGGGATGTCAATGTTGTCAAAACCAACCGCGTAATTGCTGATGACTTTGAGTTGCGGGCCGGCGGCGTCCATCACTGCCGCATCCATTTTGGTGGTCAGCAGAGAGAGGATTCCGTCCACGCCCCTGACCCGCTCCAGCACCACTTCGCGGGGTGGGGGAAGTTCGCCGGGCCAGATGTCGGCATCGCAAAATTCCTTCACCATATCCAGTCCTTTTTCCGGAATAGCGCGGGTTACAAACACTTTGGGCTTGCTCATTGATTTACTCCTGAATATCAGATTTTTGTAGCGAAGGAATAGGGTATCCCTCGCGTGTGCTTCTGCATTTTGCCCGTTTTTTCGCTAAAGTCAACTTTGGCGATGTTCCGGCGGCGATTAACCGGCCAGCATCACCGGAATTGCTCAGGCCACGGCAGCCAGTGACACCGGCCGGGTAAAACGTGCTTTGTGGTCCAGTACGTCGTGGGTGGCGCGAACAATGTGCGGCGAGGTCAGCCCGTATTTGTCAATCACTTCCAGATACGGCCCGGATTCGGCAAAAGTATCTTTGACGCCAATCTGCCGCATGGGGATGGGGTTGTTGGCAACCAGCAGTTCGGCCACGGCGCTGCCCAGCCCGCCGTACGTCACGTTGTTTTCTGCTACCACAATGGCCCCTGTTTCTTTGGCGGCCTGCAACACGGCTTCTGTATCCAGTGGTTTGATGGTGTGACAGTAGAGTACGCGGGCGCTGACCCCGCTGTCCTGGGCCAGTCGTTCGGCGGCAACCAAGGCCTGCGCCACCAAATCGCGCATGGCAATGATGGTCACATCCGAGCCATCGCGCACGGTGACGGCTTTGCCGAGTTCAAATGGAAAATCATCGTCAAAGAGGATGGGAACCGGGTCGCGGGTGAAGCTGAGGTAGACCGGCCCGTTGTATTCGGCGGCGGCCCACACCGCCTGTTTGGTGGTGGGCGAATCGGCGGGGGCGATGACGCAACTGTTTGCCAGCGCGCGCATAATCGAGATGTCTTCCTGTGCCTGGTGGGTCACGCCATCCGGGCCGGGGGTGATGCCGCTGTGGCTGGCCGCAATTTTCACGTTGAGCCGTGGGTAGTGAATACTGTTCCGAACCTGGTCCAGCGCGCGCATACTGGCAAACACGGCGTAAGTGCAGGCAAATGGAATTAGCCCGGTGCTGGCCATGCCGGCGGCGGCGGCCATCATATTTTGTTCGGCAATGCCAAAGTTAAATTCACGCTCCGGGAACTTTTCGGCAAATTTGTTAGTGCCAATGGATTTTGACACGTCGGCGTTGAGCACAACCACGTTGGGGTTGGCTTCTCCAACTTCCAGAATAGCCTCGGCAAAGGCGTGGCGGGTGGCTTGCTGTTTGGCGTTGGCAAACGGCTCATCCGAGGCCAGAGCCGCCACGATTTCCGGTTTTACGTAATGGTAAACAGATGCATTAACAGTCATTTTTACCCCCTGATTTCTGCAAGTGCAATTTGGGTTTGTTCGGCGTTGGGCGCTTTGCCGTGCCAGGCCGGGACATTCTCCATAAATGAGACGCCTTTGCCCTTGACCGTGGCGGCAATGATGATGGTTGGCACGCCTTTGATGGTTGGGGCGGTTTCCAGCGCCTCAACAATTTGCTGCATGTTGTGCCCGTCAATTTCAATGACGTTCCAGCCAAAGGCGCGCCATTTGGCGGCCAGGTCGCCGCGGATTTGGATGTCGTCGGTAAAAGTGTCATTCTGGATGCCGTTGTTATCCAGAATGACGGTCAGGTTATCTACCTTCCAGGTTGAGGCCGCCATGGCCGCTTCCCAAATGGAACCTTCCTGCGTCTCACCATCGCCAATGACCACCCAAACGCGGTAATCTTTCTTTTGCAGCTTGCCGCTGAGGGCCATCCCCAGCCCGGCAGACAGCCCCTGCCCCAGCGAGCCGACGGTCATATCCACACCGGGGGTTTTAACCATATCGGCGTGGCCCTGCAATATGCTGTTCAGCTTGCGCAGGGTGTTCAGGTGCGATTTGTCGAAAAAGCCCTTTTCTGCCAACGCCGCATACCAGACCGGGCAGGCGTGCCCTTTGGACAGAATGAAGCGGTCACGGTCGGGCCAGTCCGGGTTTTTGGGGTCAACGTTCATCACCCGGAAATAGAGCGCAGTGACAATATCGGCGGCGGAAAGTGAGCCGCCGGGGTGGCCGGCGTTGGCCCGGTGAATCATTTGGATGATATTGGTTCTGACTTCAACAGCAATTTTTTCAAGTTCTTCTATCGAAGGTTTTTGGGTTGATGGGTTCATGGGTACCACCTCTTGCAACTGGTAATTTTGAATTTGTGTAACTCTACGCCGCGGATTATTCATCGGTTACAACGGTTTCCCGCCGGATGTCCGGGTCGGTGAAGCGGTCTGCGCGGTCTGTCACTTTAGTAGAAAAGCTCCAAAAAACACACCCCTCCGGCCCGCCCTGAAACCAGTGCGGTGTGTCAGGTTCAAATGTAACCTGGTTGCCGGGGTGCAGAATGTGTTCGTGCCACACCGTGTAGGTGTGCCGCCGGTGTTCTGGCGGGCGACCCACCGGGTTGGGGGTCGGTTGGCCGGGGCCGTACAGGTACAGCTCGCCCCACTCGCAACGCACGGTTTCTTCTTTGCCGGCGTACTCATCTATTTTGGGGTGCGAATGTTCCGGCTCGGTTTGGCCCGGCAGCATCACCAGCAATTTGACGGCAATTCTGCCGGTGTCTACCAAGGTGATAATCTGCGCCCCACTTTGTTCCAGTTCGCTCAGGCCAAAATCGGCCACCTCCATTTGCTCAATTTCATGCCGATTAACCACCACCCCGGCGTTGGCCAGCATGTCTGCGGCCCGTTTTTTGGCCGATTCAAACTCTGCGCGCGTAATCACCCTGCCCCTCACAGCGACGGCATGTTCACGGCGTTGTCGCGCCGGGCTTTCATGGTAGCTTCCATTGCCTTGGGGTATCGTTCGCGGGGGCGCGATACTGCATCCAACCGTTGTTTCATTTCCGGCGGAAGCGTCCACGTAGATGCCTGCAAGTTGTCTTCCAGTTGGGCCAGCGTGCGCGCGCCAATAATTGCCGAAGTGATGCCGGGTTGTTCAACCACCCAGCGCACGGCCACCTGCGCCGGACTGCGGCCCAGTTCTTTGGATACATCCAGCAGCGTTTGCAAAATTTCATTGCTGTTGGCGGCAAAAAATTCGCTGGGGTAGGCCCATCTCTCTTCCGAGCGCGTTCCGGCCAGCGTGATTTCGCCGGGTTTGTACTTGCCGCTGAGATAGCCGCCTGCCAGCGGCGCCCACGTAACCACGCCCACGCCTTTGTACTGGCACAACGGAATGAGTTCGTCCTCAATATCGCGGGTAACCAGGTTGTACAACGGCTGGTAACATTCAAAGCGCGCCCAGTTGTTGCGCTCGCTGATGGCCATTGCCTCGGACAGACGCCAGGCTTCGTAATTGCTGCATGCAATGTAGCGGGTTTTGCCCTGCCGCACCAGCTCTTCCATTGCCCGCAGCATTTCTTCCAGCCGGGTTTGCACATCAACGTGATGAATGTACAAAATATCCACGTAATCCATTTGCAGACGACGCAGACTGTCTTCTACCGCGTTAAAAATGTTGACCCGGCTCATTCCGGAATCGTTGATGCCCGGCCCCATCGGGTTGAAAAATTTGGTGGCTACCACGGCCTGCCGGCGGCGGCCTTTGAGCGCCTGGCCCAAATATTCTTCCGAAAGCCCGCCGCCGTAGGCGTTGGCGGTGTCAAAAAAGTTAATGCCGGCATCAAGGCTCATCTGCACCATTTTTTTGGAAGTTTCCAAATCGGCCCCGTGGCCAAAGGTCATCGTTCCCAGGCACAAGTCTGAAACTTTCAGGCCGGTCCGGCCCATGTTTCTGTATTCCATTTGTTTTCTCCCATTACAATACTAATTTTATGTTTTTAACCCCAGCATGACCCGCGCCTCGTCCGGCGAGGCAACCTTGCGGCCCACTTCGCGGGCCAGCCGCACCAGCCGCTCGATGAGTTGGGCGTTGCTGGTTGCCGGTTCGCCGGGGCGGTAGTAGGGGTTGTCTTCAAACCCGGCCCGCACATGCCCGCCCATGCCCAGCGCCAGCAGGGACATTTGCAAATCGTGCCCGCCGTGTCCTACCACCCCCCAGTGGGAACCGGGGGGAATACTTTCGCTCAGAAAGAGTAGATTTTTGGGCGTAGCCGGCATGGCCCCCGGCTGGCCCAGCACAAACCCGAACAAAAACGGCGGTTCCAACCAGCCCTGTTCGGCCAGGGCCAAAGTGTTGGCAATCATCCCGGCTTCAAAAATTGCCACGTCTGGTTTGATACGGCGGCGGTGCATCTCCTGCGCCCAGTAGGCAATGTCATCCGGGGCGTTGATGTACACGCCGCCATCGTAATTGACCGAGCCGGGGTTGAGCGAGGCCATCTCGATGTTGGTTTGCAGTGAAACGGAACGTTCCGCCGGCGACAGCTTATTGATGCCGCCGGTTGACCCTTCGATGATGATGTTACAGCGGTCACGGATGAGTTGCAGGGTGCGCTCAAACGCCGATGTCTCCAGCGTGGGGCGGCCCTGTTCATCCCACACGTGCAGATGAGCCACGCTGGCCCCCGCGTTCCAGGCCCGCACTACTTCATCGGCAATCCCCTCCGGTGATAAATCAAGGTCGGGGAAGTTGCGGGCCATGTAGGGTGGAATACTGGGCGCAACGGTGACAATCAGCGCGTCGCTCACCGTCAGCCTCCGTTGTCAAACGATAAAACCACCTTGATGGCCCCATCGGCTTTGGTGTCTACCAATTCCATCCCGCGCTGAACCTGCTCGATGGGCAGGCGGTGGGTGACAATACCCAGTACGTCCACCTGACCGGTTTCGGCCAGCGAAATTGCGTTGCGCACATCCTGATGATTGACCATGGTGGTGCCAATGATTTCAAGCTCTTTGGCAATCACATCGTAGGCGTTAATTTGCAGGGGCGCTTCTCTGAGCAGGGCCACAATCACAATTCGGCCCTTGTTGCCGGCTATCTCTATTGCCAGATTGACCAGCTTTTCCTCGTCGCCGGCCACAAAAATCACGTCCGCGCCGCCGCCGGTAATTTCTTTCACGCGGGCCGCAAAATTGGCGTTGGGCAGCAAAAAATCGTGTGTGGCGCCCAGCCGTTCGCGGGCAGCATCCAGGCAGTGCTGGTGCAAATCGGCGGTAATTATAGGGCCGGCGCCCATGGCCCGGCACACCCCGGACAGCAATCCACCGATGGAACCCGTCCCCAAAATTACCACGGATTCACCGGGTTGGAGGCGGGCCTTGTGCGCCACGTGTACATCCACCGAGAGGGGTTCGAGCATGGCGCCTTGCTCGTAGGTCAGGTTATCGGGCAGGGCGAATACGGAACGCTGTGGTGCAACCACCAGTTGACCAAAGCCGCCGGGCCATTTGGGGGTACCCAGCACCTTTTTGGTGGGGCAAAAATTAATTTCCCCGGCGCGGCAATATTCGCACTCGCCGCAGGTCCATTGGGGGTCAATTACTACCCGGTCGCCGGGTTTAAAGGCGGTAACGCCCGCACCCACGGCTACCACGTCGCCGGCCACTTCGTGGCCCAGAATAACGGGCGCAATCCGGGTAGGGTGCGTGCCGTGCATGGCGTGTACCTCTGAGCCGCAAATGCCCACGGCTTTCACCCGAATGAGTAGCTGGTCATCTGCCTGAATGGTAGGCGGGTCGGTATCAATCATCTGTAGTTGGAGATTTTTATCCAGCAATGCGGCGCGCATATTTTTAGCCCTTCACTGCGCCGGCAGTCAGGCCGGCCAGGTAGTAGTCCATCAAAAAGGTGTAAATAATGACCACCGGCACTGAGCCGAGCACAGCGCCGGCCATCATTGGCCCCCACACAAAAATATCGCCAACCTGCAACACGCTGACTACGCCCAGCGCAATGGGGAATTTGGATTCGGTGCGCAAAAAGGTGAGGGCGTACAGGTACTCTTGCCAGGAGAGGGTGAAGGCAAAAAAGAACACTGAAATGATGCCCGGTAGCACCAGCGGCAGGTCAATCATTACCATTGCCTGAATCCGGCTGGCCCCGTCAATGCGGGCCGCATCAGACAATTCTTTGGGCAGGCCTTTAAAGTAGCTGGATAGCATCCAGGCAATAAAGGGAATCATAAATGTCAGGTAGGTCAAAATTAGCGCCCACAGCGAGTTGGACAACCCCAGCGTGTTGACCACGGAACTCAACGGGATGAACAGCAGGGCCGGCGGCACAAGATACGTGATAAACACCACCAGCGCGGCCAGGCCGCCGCCTTTGTACCGTAATTTACCCAGGCTGTAGGCGGCCAGCAAGCCAATAACAATGGCAATTGTTGATGCAATAGTAGCTACAAAAAAGCTGTTCCACAGCCAGCGCAGGAATTTGGTTTCTGTCAGCAGAAAAATGTAGTGATTAAATGTGATGCCAGACACGTTGAACGGTTCGCGGCTCATCCGCAAAAAGTCCGGTTCGGGTCTGACAGAGGTCAAAATCATCCAGAAAAAGGGAAACAGCAGGAACAGCACAAACAGAATCATTGCGGCCGTCAGCGCAGCTTTTTTGCCAACCTGCCATTTGTAAAGTCTGGTTCTCAGCGTTTGGCCGGATGAGTTTGCAGACGGATGGGTTTGAGCCTGAGTTGTCATTGGTCAATCCTCCCGGCGCAGATAGCGTAATTGCAGGGCAATGATAAGCACAAGAAATGGAAAGAGAAAGGCGGCAATGGCCGAACCTTTGGCCAGATCGGCCCCTTGAATAGCCGAACGAAATGCCAGGGTGGCAATCAGGTGGGTACTGTTGATGGGGCCGCCTTTGGTTAAAATCCAGACAATCTGAAAATCGCCCAGGGTGCGAACAAAGGAAAACAGGGTAGAGACAATCAAAATTGGGGTAATGTGCGGCAGAGTAATAGCCCTGAAACGCTGAATGGCGTTGGCGCCGTCAACTGTAGCCGCCTCGTA
>RFJF01000406.1 GCA_003695455.1 Chloroflexota bacterium | reverse complement strand
TCTCCGGCGTAGCGGCCCAGCCCGGCGTGTTGCTGGGCGGTGGGTGAAACATCAAGTGTGATACGCAATTTCAATGACCAATGAACAATTACCAATGAGCAAATGACGAATGACGAATGACGAATGACAACCCTACATTTCAAGCAGCCGGCGGTAGATTGCCAGTAATTGCCGGGCCGAATTATCCCACGTAAATTGGGCGGCGCGCCGTTTTCCAGCCACAGACAGTCGCCGCTGCAAATCCTCGTCAGCCAGCAGGCGGTTGATGCCGGCGGCGATAGCATTCTCGTCCGTGGGGTCAACCAGCAACCCGGCGTCGCCCACCACTTCCGGCAGGGCCGAGGCATCGGCGGTAACAACCGGTGTGCCGCAGGCCATCGCTTCGAGCGCGGGTAGGCCAAATCCTTCGTATAGTGATGGGTAGGCGAACAGTGTTGCCGCGCTGTACAGCGCGGGCAGGTCGGCATCGGCCACAAATCCGGCAAAGATGACCCGCTTTTCCAGCCTCTGCGCGGCGACCTCGCCGTAGATTTCTCCGGTTTGCCAGCCGTCACCGCCGGCAATTACCAGTGAAACCGGCGGCGGCACGTGAGCCATCGCCCGGATGAGCCGCCGGTAATTTTTGCGCGGCTGCAC
The DNA here is from genome assembly GCA_003695455.1 of Chloroflexota bacterium. Taxonomy (GTDB): domain Bacteria; phylum Chloroflexota; class Anaerolineae; order 4572-78; family J111; genus J095. The sequence continues at coordinate 11,460 of RFJF01000406.1, read as the reverse complement.
CGTCCCCACACTTAAAATGAAGGGATTACTGCCCAGCCCGTAATTTTTGCGAACCGCAGACAGGCGGGCCGGGTCGGTGACCGGCTGAAAATCGGAGGTGACTCCGTGGTGCAGCACGCTGATTTTTTGGGGCGGCGTGCCGTACAGTTCAATTAAATCCTGCCGCGTGGCCTCCGATACGGCAGTGATGTGGTCAGCGCGGGCTACCGCGCGCGGAACCCACGTGTTCAGTTTGCGCGCCATGCCGGGCATCACGCTGTCCGGAAAGCGCACAAACGAGAGGTCGTGAACCGTAACCAGCGTGCGTGTGCCGGGCAGCGTGGGCGGCAGAAAAAAATCCGGCGCGTGAAACAAATCGAGCCTGCCGGCCCACGTTTCTACCGGCAGGGGCAGGCGCAGGCGATACCAGAGCCGGTCCAGCCAGCGCTCGGAGATGCGACTGCTGCGCCATTCAAAGCTGGGGCCGGGTACGGGCGGCAGGTCGGGCTGCCGGGTTTGCGCGGCAAACAACCGAATTTGGGTGGGCAGTTCGGTGGCGGGTAGGCGGGCCAGCGCCGCAACCAACTCGCGGGTGGTGCGGCCAATGCCTGCCGTCTGCCGCAACGCCGAGGTGTAGTCAATGCCGATAGTCGCCATAGTGGCCTAACTATGGCCTGCTTTGCGGCGATTGTCAATTTTCAACCGGCGCAGATTACAGAAAAGGCAGCTCGTTTTTGCTTGACAGGCCGGCGGCTTCGTGATATAGTTTTGCCACAAAATTGACGCTGAAAGGCTGTGACGGAAACGAGTACGCAAGCCAATGCGCCCAGCGAGTCCGGGATGGTGGAAGCCGGATGCGCCACACTTGCTGAAAATCCTTCCAGAGCCGCTGACCGAACGAGTTAGTAGAGTTGATGGAGTTGATAACTCCACAAACCCCACAAACTCACCAAACTCTGCAAACTCAAGTAGGCTCAGCCGGAGTCGCTCCCCGTTACCGGAGCGCGCCCATCGGAGCGCCGTCTCCCGTGGGCTGCAAAGTGAGTGGAAACACTAATTTGGGTGGTACCGCGGGAATGTTGTGCTCTCGTCCCATACTGGGGCGGGAGTTTTTTGTTTGTTGGTTGTTTGTCACTGGTTGTTTGCCAATCGTCTTTATTTTATGCGGCGAGTGTGACAGTCCCTGCGGCATGGCAACGGTGAATGAAAATTTGTAAGGACGACCGACCGGTCGCTCCTGCAACACAGTGTGGGAGGTTGTTTTTATCCTTCATCCTTCCGCCTTTATCCTTACTTTATATGAGGAGAGACTCATGACCGAACTACTGGCTCACGCCGACGCTTATTTAAAGGAATTTGACGCCGTGGTGGTGGCGGTAGACGCCGAACAAAACGCCGTGGCGCTCGATAAAACCGCCTTTTATCCCGGCGGCGGCGGCCAACCCTGCGATGTAGGCTGGCTGAACAATACCCCGGTGACAAAAGTCAAGCGGCAGGGCCAGCACATCTGGCACTGGCTGGACGGCAGCCTGCCCGCCGAGGGTGACACCCTCCACGGTAAAATTGACTGGGAGCGCCGCTACAAATTGATGCGCACCCACACGGCCTTCCATATTTTATGCGGCGTGGTCTGGCGAGATTACGGCGCGCAGGTGACCGGCGGCAACATGGACGTGCTCAAGGGCCGGATGGATTTTGAGTTTGAAACGCTCAAAAAAGAGTTGGTCGGTGAAATTGAGGCCAAGCTGAACGTGGAAGTTGCCGCCGCCCGGCCCATCCACGTCAAAGTTCTGCCCCGCGAAGAAGCCTTCCAGATACCGGATTTGATTCGCACCAAAATCAACCTGCTGCCGCCCGGTATCACGCAGGTGCGCACCGTAGAAATCGAAGGGCTGGATTTGCAGGCCGACGGTGGCACACACGTAGCCAACACCCGCGAAGTGGGCAAAATAACCGTCGCCGGTTACAAAAGCAAAGGCAAAATCAACAAGCGGATTATGCTTGAAATTGGAGACTGAAATTTTGAAGGGTTGGGGCAGATGTTTTTTCTGTTTCCCAAATCCTGACCCCTAATCCCTGAATTTGGAGAAAACCATGCCATTTAAAGACGTACCCTCTAACCCTGATTTTCCCGCGCAGGAACGCGATGTTCTGCAATGGTGGCAGGAAAATCAATCGTTTCAAAAATTAAAGGCCATGATGCCCGGCCGCCCCAAAAAATGGAGTTTCATTGACGGCCCCATCACTGCCAACAACCCCATGGGCGTGCATCATGCCTGGGGCCGCACCTACAAAGACCTGTACAATCGATACCGCGCCATGCAGGGCTACGAACTGCGCTACCAGCAGGGATTCGATTGCCAGGGCTTGTGGGTTGAGGTTGAAGTTGAAAAAGAAATGGGCTTTAAAACCAAAAAAGACATCGAGGATTACGGCGTGGCCGCCTTTGTCAACAAATGCAAAGAGCGCGTGCTGCGCTATTCCGGTGTGCAAACCAACCAGTCTATCCGGCTGGGGTACTGGATGGACTGGAACGACCAGGAACAACTCAACTGGCTGGGCGATAAAATTGTGGCCGACCCCGCCGAGGAAATTACCGTGGACGGGCCGGAAGGCCCCGTGACCAGCACGGTAGAAGATATTGTGGGCCGGCTGGGGCTGCCGGAACTGGGCGGCAGCTACTACACCTTCTCCAACGAAAACAACTACATGATTTGGCGCGCCCTCAAAGTGTGCGAAGAAAACGGCTGGCTGTATCGCGGGGCAGACGTAATGCCCTGGTGCCCGCGCTGCGCCACCGGCATCAGCCAGCACGAAATTGTAACCGATGGCTACGCCGAAATCACCCACCGCAGCGTGACCGTCAAATTCCCCCTGCGGCAGAAACCCGGCGAGTTTTTGCTGGTCTGGACCACCACCCCGTGGACGCTCACCAGTAACGTGGCCGCCGCCGTTGGCCCGGACCTGGACTATCTCAAGGTACAAATGGCAGATACCGGTGAAATTTACTACCTGAGCAAAGGCACCACCCAAATGTTGCGCGGCAAATTCAAGGTGCTGCAATCGCTCAAGGGCAAAGAAATGCTCGGCTGGACATACGACGGCCCCTTTGACGAACTGCCCGCCCAGCAAATGCCCGGCGGCCTGACCGCCATCCGCGAACTCATTGAAGGCATCAGCATCAGCGGCAAAGAGGCCCACCGGGTGATTGCCTGGGAAGAAGTGGGCGAGGAAGAAGGCACCGGCATTGTCCACATTGCCCCCGGCGCCGGCGCCGAGGACTTTGCGCTGGGCAAAGAAAACGGCCTGCCCATCATTGCCCCGCTGGATGACGAGGGCGTGTACGTGGATGGCTTTGACTGGCTCACCGGCATGCAGGTCAGCGATGTAGCTACGCCCATTTTTGATAATTTGCAGGAAAAAGGCGTGCTCTACCATGTTGAGCCGTACACTCACCGCTACCCCACCTGCTGGCGCTGCAAAACCGAGCTGGTCTTCCGGCTGGTGGATGAGTGGTTCATCAGCATGGATGGCCTGCGCGACCGGCTGATGGACATCACCCGCCAGATTCGCTGGATTCCCTCATTTGGGCTGGAGCGCGAACTGGACTGGCTCAAAAATATGCACGACTGGATGATTTCCAAAAAGAATCGCTACTGGGGGCTGGCTCTGCCCATTTGGGAATGTGACAGCGACGATTGCGACAACTGGACCGTGGTGGCCGATGACGTTGACCTGAAAAACCGCGCCGTAGAGGGGTACGATGTGTTTGAAGGCCACACGCCCCACCGTCCCTACATTGACGCCGTCAAACTCAAGTGCGATAAATGCGGCAGCCTGATGACCCGCACCACAGATGTGGGCAATCCCTGGCTTGACGCCGGAATTGTCAGCTTCAGCACCCTGCAATACCGGCGCAACCCGGAATACTGGCGCAAATGGTACCCCGCCGACTGGATTAGCGAGAGTTTTCCCGGCCAGTTCCGCAACTGGTTTTACAGCATGCTGGTTATGGGAGGCATCCTCGATTCCAGCCCCAGCTTTCTGAGCAACTTTGGCTACGCTACCCTGTGGGCCGAAGACGGCCGCCCCATGCACAAAAGCTGGGGCAACAGCATTGAGTTCAACGAGGCCGCCGACAAAATGGGCGTGGACGTGATGCGCTGGATGTACTGCAACCATAAACCGGAGCAAAACCTGCTCTTTGGCTACCAGCGCGCCGACGAAGCCCGCCGCCAGTTGCTCATGCCCTTCTGGAACGTGTACAACTTTTTTGTGACGTATGCCAGGCTAGACGGTTGGCAGCCGGCCATTGACAAAGAACAAATAACCAGTGACAGCGGTCATTCGTCATTGGTCAATGGTCATTTGTCTGTGCTGGACAAGTGGATACTGAGCCGCCTGAATGACGTGCTGGCCCGCGTTACCGACAACCTTGAAAATTACGATGCCTTTAGGGCCACGCTTGCCATTCAGGGGTTGCTGGATGACCTGACCAACTGGTACATTCGGCGCAGCCGCCGCCGCTTCTGGCGCAGCGAACACGACGCCGACAAAGACGCCGCCTACGCCACCCTGTACCACGTGCTGGTTACTATGGTCAAAATGCTGGCCCCCATTGCCCCGTTTGTAACCGAGGTGATGTACCAAAATCTGGTGCGCTCGGTTGACGCCGCCGCACCGGAAAGCGTGCATCACTGCACCTGGCCGCAAGCGGATGAAACGGTCATTGACCAGGAGTTGCTGGAGCAAATGGACCTCACCCGTCGCGTAGCCAGCCTGGGGCTGAGCGCCCGCGAAAGCGCACAACTCAAGGTGCGGCAGCCACTGGCCCGCGCCCTGATTCACACCGGCGATGATGCAACACTGGCGGATGAGCTGGCCGCCATTGTGCAGGATGAACTGAATGTGAAAACCATTGAGTTTGTGCAGGAATCCGGCAAACTGGTGGTTTACAAGTTGTTGCCCAACCTTAAGTTGCTGGGTAAAAAGCTGGGCAAACTCATCCCGGCTACCCGCGCCGCGCTGGAACAGGCCGATGCAAATGCCATCGCCGCGGCCGTAGAGGCGGGGCAAAGTGTATCGCTTGTGGTAGAGGGGCAGAACATCGAACTGCTGCCGGAAGAGATTCTGGTACACACCGAGCCTGCCGCCGGGTTGGCCGTGGCCGCAGACAAACTCATCACCGTGGCCGTAGATACAAACATCAGCCCGGAACTGGCCGCCGAGGGGCTGGCCCGCGAACTGGTGCGCCGCATCCAGAATATGCGCAAAGATGCCGGCTTTGACATCAGCGACCGGATTGTCATTTATCACCAGGCCGAAGGCGTTGCCCTGCGGGTCTTTAAACAGTGGGCCGATTACATTCGGGCCGAAACATTGGCGGTGGGCATTGAACACCAGCTCATACCGGAAGCCGCCTTTCAGCGCAAAGAGCGCGTAGACGGCGAGGATGTGATGCTCGGCGTCAAAAAAGCGGGTTAATCATCACCGGCGAGGCCACACAACCTCGCCGGTTTGGTTTTAAACCCTGGGTTGTTTGCCGATTGTACCGGTCTGCGTTATATTCATGCCAATCGTATACAACAAACTCGACCGGATATTTTTCAACAGTTGAATTTGAACAGGTGAAAAAATGAAGAGCGCAACGTGGCGAATTCTAAGCTTGTTGTTTGTTGGCTTTTTAGTGGCAGCCTGCGCGGGAGTATCTCCACAGGCCGCCGGCGAACCGGTGGAAATTACCTTTTACAAACGCGGCTACGTTGAAGGCGGCACAGACATCACCTCGGTGACAAATGCCAAAGCCGTTGAAATGTTCCAAAAACGGTACCCCAACATCACGGTCAAAATTGTGGGCGTGCCGTGGAGCACCGACGGCGATAAGATGATGGAAGACGCGCTGGAATCCGGCCAGGATATCAACGTGTTCAGTGTGCGGCCCAGTGACCTGATCCGCTTGAGCAAAGAAGGCAAAGTTTCTAACCTTGAGCCGTTTCTCACCCCGGAAGACCGCGCCGATTTTTACCCCAACGCCCTGCAGGCAGCCACCGTTGATGGCAAAATTTACGCCTGGCCCATTTGGGTGGTGGCCTTTTCTATCTTTGCCAACACCGATATGTTTGCCGAACGTGGGGTTGACCTTCCTTCAATTGACAACCCGTGGACGTGGGATGAATTTCTGGCTGCTGCCGAACAACTCACCTACCAACGGGATGACGGCAGCCAGGTGTACGGCTTCACCGCGCCTTCGGTGTGGTGGAGTATGCAGTACTACCCTATTTTCTATATGGACGGCGGGCGCATTTTTAGCCCCGACGGTAAGCGCTTTGTCCAAAATCAGCCCGAAGCCCTGTCTGGCCTGCAAAAAATTGCCGACTTGTACCAGAAGCACCACGTAACGCCGCCCGGCCCGGATACGGTATCGCAGGCCGACGCGCAGGCACAGTTTAAAAATGGAGAGGCCGCCATGTTTATGAGCATGCCGGCCTTCATCGCTGAACTGGAAGAAGAAGATTTTCCGGTGAAGGTTTTACCGCTGCCTGTGGGCAAACTGGGGCAACTGGTAACCACCGGCGCGTTTGGTATGTACGGCGTGTACAACACCGATGACCCGGCCAAGCTCAAAGCCTCGCATGAATTTGCCCGCTACATTACCAGCTCTCAGGTGGCAAAAGATGTGCCGGGTTACCAACTGGCCCCCGGTTTCAGGCGCAGCAACACCGGTTACGCCACCTCGCCCAACCGCAAAATTATCACCCAACTGGTTGAATTTGGCATCTTTGAGGCGCCGGTTAGCATGTCTGTTGAATTGACCGAGCGCTACCGGCAAGCCCTCAGGGATGTGGCTACCGGCAGTAAATCTCCACAAGAGGCAATGGATGAAATTGCCCCCCTGTTTCAACAGGAAATTGATGCCGCCCGGCAGTAGCCGGGGGTGGCGGACAATGTTAAAAACCACACGGCAAATTTTTAAACGACCACTGGCCCGTTGGCTGACCATCAGTTTTGGTCTGCTGGTCCTGATTGCGGTAAGTTTGGCGGCGGCGTCGGTGTGGGCCGTGCAGTTTACCGATAACACGTTAGTGCAGGTGACAGAGCGCGTAGAAACCGCCGCACTCAGCACCCGGATCCGGTCAGAAAGCCTGGTACTCACCGATATGGTGCGCCGCTACACGGTTAACCCCACCGAGCAGCCCAGCCTGCGCATCCAGATTGTGGCCCAACAGGACAAACTGAACCGCATGTTGCAGCAAGTGATTGCGGCAACCCGTAACGGCGATATTGATGAAAGCATTGCTATTGGGCAGGTGCGGCAATATTTACTGGCCTTTGGGCCGCAAGCCGATCGGGTACTGGCTGCCTTTGACGCCGAAGGTGAATTGGGGCCAAATACGGCCCGCGAACTGGCCGTACTCACTGAAAATTACCAGACTCCCCTGCACCGCGCCATTCAGGAATTTGAACAACTAGAAGCAAAACAAGTGGAAGCCGCCCGTATGCGGTCGCGTCGGGTGGTGCAAACTACGGTAGCAGTCCTAACGTTTGTGGTGGGGTTAGTGCTTGTCTTGTCGGTTGGTATGACACGCCAGGTGGTCAATCGTATCATTTCGCCGCTAACAGTACTCCACGCCGGTGTGGAATCAATCCGGGCCGGAAACCTGAACACACGCCTGCCCATTACTCACAGAGATGACGAGATTGGCCGGCTGGCGTACGCGCTAAACACCATGTCGGCCGAATTGTCTCGCTATCAGGAGCATTTGGAAGAGCTGGTCAACGAGCGCACCGCCGAACTGGCCGCCGCCAACCGCCAACTTTCGCAGGAAATCACAGAGCGGCAGCAGGTCGAGCAATCGTTGCGGCAAGCCAAAGAGGCCGCCGAGGCGGCCAGCCGCGCCAAAAGCGCGTTTCTGGCCAACATGAGCCACGAACTCCGCACGCCGCTCAACGGCATTCTGGGTTACGCCCAAATTCTCAAATGGGATGAGTCGGTCACGGAGTCACAGCGGCACGGGCTGGATGTCATTGAACAGAGCGGCAGACATTTGCTCACGCTGATTAACGACGTGCTGAATCTGGCTAAAGTTGAAGCCGGTAAACTTGAACTGGTTGAGCAAAACGTTCGGCTGCCGTATTTTCTCAACGGCGTTGTGTCCATCAGCCGCATGCGCGCCGAACAAAAAGGGCTGAGATTTAATTATCGCCCGGATACCAACCTGCCCGCCGCTATCCGCGCCGATGAAACCCGGTTGCGGGAAATCCTGCTTAATTTGCTGGGCAACGCTACAAAGTTTACCCACACCGGGCAAATCACTTTTGCCGTTACCCAGCCGGAACGCCCCGCTGATGGGCGGGTTACGCTTCAGTTTTCAGTAGAAGATACCGGCCCCGGCATTCCCCCGGACCGGTTGGCGGCCATTTTTCATCCGTTTGAGCAAGCCGGCGATGCGCGGCAGCGGGCTGCCGGTACCGGTCTGGGTCTGACCATCAGCCAGGATTTGCTGCAGTTGATGGGCAGCAAAATCCAGGTTGACAGCCGGCCGGGTCAGGGCAGCCGTTTTTGGTTTGATTTGACCGTGCCTGTGGCAGATGATGTGGCAGAGCCGGCTGTGACGGCAACCAACCACCGGCACGTGGTCCGGGTGCTGGGTGACGCACCGCCCCGGGTGCTGGTGATTGATGACGATGCCCAGAATAGGATGGTGTTCCGGGGATTGTTGGAGCCGGTGGGATTTGAGGTTGCCGAGGCCGCTGGTGGCAGAGAAGGTCTGGCGCTGGTGGAACGGTTGCAGCCCGATGTGGTGGTGGTTGATTTAAAAATGCCGGAAGTGGACGGGTTTGCGGTAATTTCGCAATTGCGCGGGCAAAAAGCATTTAAAAATCTGGTCATTGTTGCCTCGTCTGCCAGCGTATTCCCGGAAGATGGAGACAAAAGCGTGCAGGCGGGAGCCGACGTGTTCTTGCAGAAACCCGTGGATGCCGGCAAATTACTGGCGTTGCTGGGAAACCTGTTGCGGCTGGAGTACCAATTCAGCCGTCCACCGGAATTTTTGCCGGAGCTTGCCGGCCGGACCCCCTTTGTCTCGCCGCCGGTAGAGGCGCTGGAGCAGTTGTATCAGGCTGCCCGCATTGGCGATATTGGTGAATTACGCCGGCAGTTACCTGAAATTGCGCAAATGTATCCGGACAGCCAGAGCTTTATTTTCTACTTGCAGGACCTGACTGATAATTTTCAGATTAACCGCATTAAACAGGAATTGGCGGAACGCCTGATACCGGATGCCCGAACCTGACAAGCAGGATCACCGGAAATATATCAAAATAGAGAATATGGAATATGGCACGTAAATGTTGGAAAATGTCGTGGTTATGGGGCATTATTCTGGTGTTGGCTTCATGTGCAAGAGCAAATCCTGTACAACCAGCTGCCGGTGAGCCGGTAGAGATTACCTTTTACAAACGCGGCTATGTAGAAGGTGGTACAGATATTACCTCGGTAAACTACGCCAAAGCTGTTCAGGCGTTTGAACAGCTTTACCCGGATGTCAAGGTCAAAATTATTGGCGTTCCCTGGGATAGCGCCGGCGATGCTCAAATGGAAGCAGCCTTTAACGCCGGTACAGACATCAACGTGTTTAATATCCGGCCGGATGACCTGGCAAAATGGAGCAAAACCGGCAAACTATCCAATCTTGAGCCGTTTCTCACCCCGGAAGACCGCGCCGATTTTTACCCCAACGCTCTGGAGACGGCTACAGTGGATGGCAAAATCTACGCCTGGCCTCTGTGGGTGGTGGCTTTTTCTGTGTTTGCCAATACCAATATTTTTGCCGAGCGAGGCGTGGCTTTTCCCACTATTGAAAACCCCTGGACGTGGGATGAATTTTTGGCCGCTGCCGAACAGCTTACCTACCAACGGGATGACGGCAGCAAAGTGTACGGTTTTACCGCGCCTTCGGTGTGGTGGTCTATGCAGTATTACCCGCTGTTCTACCTTGATGGCGGGCGTATTCTCAGTCCCGATGGCCGGCGTTTTGTTCAGAACCAGCCCGAAGCCTTGTCTGGTCTGCAAAAAATTGCCGACCTGTACCAAAAACATTCAGTCACCCCGCCCGGCCCGGAAACGGTATCGCAGGCCGATGCGCAAGCCCAGTTTAAAAATGGAAAGGCCGCCATGTTTATGAGCATGCCGGCTTTTCTCACCGAACTGGAAGAAGAGAATTTTCCGGTAAACGTGTTACCTTTGCCTACTGGCCAACTGGGCCAGCTTGTAACCACCGGCGCATTTGGTATGTTTGCGGTATATAACAGTGATGACCCGGCCAAGCTCAAAGCTTCGCATCAATTTGCCCGCTACATTACCGGCCCCCAAGTGGCAAAAGATGTACCGGGTTACCAGTTGGCTCCGGGGTTGCGCCGCAGCAACACCAGTTATGCCACTTCACCGAATCGGCAAACAATTACCCGCCTGGTAGAATTTGGTGTATTTGAGGCCCAGACCGGCATTTCTGTTGAACTCCGTGACCGTTACCGGCAAGCCCTAAAGGATATTGCCACCGGCGTTAAAACCCCCAAAGAAGCTATGGGCCCCATTGCCGTTTTGTACCAGCAGGAAATTGACGCAAGCCGCCAGTAATACGATGGGCTAAATTCCGCCGGAATTAAACTGAAATCAGAATGGAATCCATAGTTTTTTCAGACGTGTCATTGCGAGCGGAGCGAAGCAATCTCCGAAAAATAGAGGGCAGCGATTGCTTCAGCGCAAAAAACGCGCTTCGCAATGACATTTTCATTCATCGTTGCCGTGCCGCAGGTTGGGTCTGTCTCCCTGAAGATTGTTTTTCCACCGGTCAAACTCGGCCAGCAGACGATTTTTGACCGGTGCTTCTGCGCCGCACACCTCAAACGCGGTGCGGGCAATGCGCACCACATCTGCCTGTTGGTAGCCGAATTCGTCCGGCAAAAGCTGATACTCCCGGTTGAGGCTGGTGTTGAACAGCGGCGGGTCGTCGCTGTTAACGGTGACGCACAGGCCCATTTTATCCAAATGTGGTAGCGGGTGCTGGGCCAGCCGGCGGTACACCCCCAAACAGATGTTGCTGGTGGGGTTGATTTCCAGCGGAATCTGGCGTTCTCTGAGCAGGGCCAGCAGGTTGGGGTCCTCGATGGCCCGCACGCCGTGGCCAATCCGGCTGGCGTGCAGGTGGTTGACAGCCCCCCACACGCTGGCCGGCCCCTCGGTTTCTCCGGCGTGGGGCACGCACAGCAGACCGGCTTCTTTGGCAGCGGCAAAGGCGTGAGCAAACGGCTCCGGCGGCGTACCGACCTCGTAGCCACCCAGCCCAAAACCGACCACCCCGCGCTCGCGCCCGGCCAGCGCAAATTCCAGCGTTTTTTCCGCCGGAAAGGGATCGTAGCCGCCGTTTTTAAAGCTGAGGTTGCGCGGCACGTCAAACACCCACCGAATTTCTACCCCAAAAT